>DAOWNM010000083.1 GCA_030642565.1 Bacteroidota bacterium
ATGTGGAGATAATTAAAGCATCTCTGGCCACGGGCACGGTCATTTCACATCTGAGCAATATTCCGTTTCAACCCATCAATTTCATATGAAGAATTGCAGAAATGGCTTCCACGGTTCCCCATGACACGGGCGGTGGTAAGAGCGATGGATGTGGTGCAGGAGGTGTGTGAATCCAATCTCCAGGGACGGGAGCACTTTTATCAGGTAGGCTCCAATTTTGGCCGCATTATCAGGCAGTTTTTCATTGATAATGATATCATTATACACTATATTTACATGTACCTCAATGAAAGCATTTAATATCTACTGCAGGGTCCTGAACAGAAACAAAGTATTCTCCTTCATATCCATCGGAGGCTTTTCTATTAGTATGGGCGTGGTGGTACTTTTGCTCTCCTTTATCCGTTCCGAAAAACAATATGACCACTCCATCCCGGAGCTGGAACAGATTTACAGGATTGTAGGTGATAATTTCTCAGCCTATATACCCGAACAAACCAGGGATAAGTTATTGTCTGATTTTCCGCAGGTGCAGGCAGCAACCAAATTAAATATTGGCTATGACCCAGTACTGTATAAAAAGGAAAATTCAACTGTGCGGATCATTCACACGGATTCGGGCTTTTTCAAGGTTTTTTCAGTCCCGGTCATATCGGGTCAAAGAGATGGATTTTTTAAAGATCCGCACCAGGCTGTCCTTACTGAAAGCTGTGCAAAACGCATCTTCGGAGAGGAGAATCCCATTGGAAAAGTGCTGAATGTTGCTCACGGGGAGGATGTGGAGGTGGTTGCCATTGTACAGGATTTACCGGATAAAAGCTCCCTGACAGGTGAGATGTTTTGCAGTGCCGAACTCAGAATTCGTTACAGTCGTTCGGGCCATAACGATCAGGAAACTTACATGTACAATCTATACCTGAAGCTTCATCCGGACAGTAAGCCACAGGAACTGAACTCCCAGCTTACCGATATGATCCATTCATTTATGGATTGGAACGACATACAATACCGAATCCAACCCTTTAAAGAGGTCTATTTCGATACCAGCTCGGCCTACGACAACCTTTCACATGCCAATGTAAAATTGATCAGACTGCTGGGTTGGCTCACCCTGGTGATCCTGTTCCTGGCCGTATTTAATTATATTAACCTGGCTATTGCCCAGAGCACAGGTCGTTTACATGAACTGGGAGTGAAGCAGGTTTTTGGTGCCGACCGTGCATCTCTTCTCAGGCAGTTTGTCAAGGAAGCATTCCTCCAGGTATTGCTGGCTCTTCTTCTTGGGTATATTATTGCCATCATATTGCGACCCCTGCTTACCGGAATCCTTGGCAAAGAGATACAGCTTTTAATGCTCCTGAAAGATCCTATTTCCATGATCCTGGTTTTGGCCGGGCTCCTTTTGATAGCCATTATTTCCGGCCTCTATCCTGCTCTGGCCATCCTCAGGCTTCAACCCAGACAGATGTTGCTCAGTCAGGTAACCTCTGGCAGGAGGAGCTTTGATATCAGAAGGGTACTAACCGTGATTCAGTTTACTGCCATGGTGGCCCTGATCATCTCCCTGATCACCCTGGTAAAGCAGATCCAATATGTTCACCATAAAGACCTGGGCTATAGCACCGAATTACTGGTCAGTGTCCCGGTTCATTACCGAATTCAAAACAATGTACCTGTTCTGATGGAAGAGCTCTCAAAACTGGCAGTGGTGAAGGAGATTTGTGCTTCTCACGGCACCCCGGGTGCCATCCGGAACTATTCCAGCAACGATAACCTGACCGCATCACACATCGCATCCGACTACCGATTCATTGAAACCTTCGGCTTAGAGATATTGCATGGCCGAAACTTTTTTAAGGCTGAATCCACCAATGTGAACCTGATCAATGAATCGCTCCTTATGGAAATAGGAGGCTGGGACTCGGCTGAGAATAGGACCATCTTCGGCAGTGAGGTGGTGGGTGTTATAGAGGACTTCCACTTTCAGGACCTCTATACTCCCATTGGTAATCTGCAGATCCGGAATGAACCAGATGTTTCCCACCTCTGTGTCAGATTCTATCCGGGTGATATTTCTGCTTCCATCAGCCAGGTTCAGGAGATCTTTGAGCAAAATGCTCCTGGCTTTTCATTTTCCTATGAATTCTATGATGAATGGATGGAAGCAAAATACAGACAAGAAGAGCGGCGTGCCCGTTCCATACGCTTACTCTCGATGATTGCTGTCCTGCTCTCATGCATGGGTCTTTTCGGCATGGCCGAGTTCACTACCCGGAGCCGAATCAGGGAGATCGGGATCAGGAAGGTAAACGGTGCCAGCGAAGGACATATCATCCGCATGCTGAACCTTTGTTTTCTGAAATGGACTGTGCCGGGCATTTGTGCCGGGATTCCTCTGGGGTGGTATTTCATGCAGCGATGGCTTTCAGGATTCGCTTATAAAACTACTCTGGACTGGTGGATCTTTGGGGCTGCAGCGCTGATATCAATTGCAGTAGCCATTCTTACAGTCAGCTGGCAAACCTGGAGGGCCGCCCGCAGGAATCCGGTGGAATCGCTCAGGTATGAATAATTTAATTTGATATAAACCCATCCCTATGAAAAGAGCAGTGAGATTGACTATATACTGCCTTCAGATTATTCTTATATGCAGCTGTAAAATATCTTCAGTTGTTCCTGCTTACCTGGCAGACCAGGATAAAGCATTTAACTTAAATCCCCATGGCACCAATCTGGAGTGGTTCAAAAACGCTGGATACGGTATGTTTATCCATTTTGGCTTATATAGCCGTCCCGACCTCTTCCCTATTGATTCCACTTATGCCCTGGTCCGGTCGCTCTCCCCCCATGCCTGGGGCTATAACAAAGTATATGACGGCAACCACAAAACTGTAGATGAGATCATGCAGATGCTGAACGATGCCCGAGCGATTGATACCAATCTTTTGCTAAATGTGGGTTTCAAGGAGATACTATTTCAGCAATATGACTTTTCGGAGACCGACTGGGAAAAGACCATTGGATGTTTCCAGCCAAAAACCCTGGCTAACCGTGCTTTCTTTCTGAACGCTATCAGATGTTTTGTGAGAAATACCCTTCAGTGCTTCAGAACGTTCCGCTCAAACACATTGAAATGATGAAAACACTTATCGTGGGAGCCACAGGCACCTTTGCCAGACCGGTCATCCAACACCTAGATAAAAATGGCTATGAATTGAAGCTTCTTTCCAGGACCATTGATCCTTCCCTGTTTGACAACAAATTTGAAACCGTCAAGGGTGACCTGTTCAACCCAGGTGAACTGTCACGAGCTATGAATGGATGCGAAGCAGTACATATCAACCTTGCAAAACTGGACGAAGCCTTGGCCACGGAGGCCATTGTAAAAGTCGCCCTGCAACAAAATATCAAGTTGATCAGCCTCATTAGCGGAAGTACGGTTTGCGAGAAAAATCGTTGGTTCGAGATGATCGATAAGAAGTTCCGGGCCGAACAGGCAGTCATCAACAGCGGGATCCCTTACCTGATATTTCGTCCCTCCTGGTTTTTTGAATCGCTTCCCATGATGATCCGGGATGGAAAAGCTATGATGATCGGGAAGAAACCCGGAGAGTACCGTTGGATTGCAGGAGATGATTATGGCCGGATAGTAGCCATTGCCTATACTACTCCTGAAACATACAACAGGATATTCCAGCTGTATGGCCCGGAATCCTATCGGATGAACAAACTGTTGGAATCCTACCGCGCCTTGAAGCACCCCGAAATTAAGAAGGTGTCCACCATTCCCCTGGGTATGATGAAACTGATTGGCACTCTTTCGGGGAAAAAGGAGATGAAAGCAGCAGCGGCCCTCTTTGGATATTTTGAAAAAGTTAGAGAGCCCGGTGGTGTAGAGGATACAGAGGCGCTGCTGGGGAAAGCGGAAATGAACTTCGAGAAATGGATCGCATCCCTCACTGACTAAACCCGGCACCTTGAGCTCAACAAAGAAATCAAAAGGATACAGATCGATCCCTCTGACCATGAATCGGAAAATGGTGATTGCTTCAATTGCCATCAACAAGCGGTCGGCCATTCACAGCCTGACTGAGATCGATGTCACTGAACCACGCCGGATGATGTAACAGTGAGTGTGCTGGTGGAGAGTGGAAAGGTGCTTTCGGAAGATTCAGGCCTCTTGACATGAATCCCTGAAGGCCGTAACTTGCATATAACCAACATCTACACATCATGCCCGACAATCCCGGTAGACTTTCAAAATTCTGGAAAGAACTGAAAAGGCGTAATGTGCTCCGTTCACTGGCTATTTATGCCGGAACTGCATTTATTATTCTTGAAGCTACCACCATCATTTTTCCAGATGGGGCCTCCCCGATTGGTCCATCGATCTGGTGCTGTGGCTCCTGATCCTGGGAGCATTCATCAATATTATTGTGGCCTGGATCTATGATATAACACCCGGAGGGGTCCAGAGGACCAAACCACTTGAAGAGGTCCCCGAAGAAAAAAGAGCTTCTGATTCCAGGGGATGGAAGGCAGCCACATACATTAGCCTGGTGGTGATTGTGGCTCTGATCGTCCTAAACATTGTCGGAAGCCCAAAACAGCTGCGTGCGGGTGATATTCAATCCCTGGTCATCCTGCCTTTTGATAATTTCACCGGTGATGACCAGCTGGAATATTTCGTATCAGGGATGCATGCTTCTCTCATTGGAGATATGGGTCAGCTGGGCGGATTGCAGGTTAAATCAAGGACTTCGTCCAATGCCTTCAAAGAGATGGATATGACGATCCCTGAGTTTGCAACGGAGCTGGGAGTGGATGCTGTTTTAGAAACGGCTGTGATGTGCCTGGGAGATTCCATATGTATCCAGTTCAGGCTGGTAAGCACCACCGGCGAGGAAGAACAACTCTGGGTGGCAGATTACAGGGAAGAGAAAAGCCAGATCCTCAACCTCTATAACCTGATCACAAAACAGATTGCTAAAGAGGTGATGGTCGAATTATCCAGTGATGAAAAGCGTCGGCTGGACAAGATGCAGACTGTGGATAAAGATGCCTATGATGCCTTCCTCAGGAGTTATGAGTACTGGGGAGATCTCAGTAAGCAGTCGCTGGATAAAGCCTATGAATATTTAAGCCTGGCCATTAAAAAAGATCCGGATTGGGCTGCTCTTTATGCAGGTATGGCGCAGGTATGGGTAGGAAGATTACAAACCGGAAAGGTAGAAACAACCCTTGGCCGGCAATTGGTACATGAAAACATAAATAAAGCATTTGAACTGGATCCTGACTTTGCCGATGCCTATTTTATTAAGGGCATCATATCCACATGGACCGACTGGGATTGGGAAAAAGGAGAAAAGGCCTTTCTTAAGGCCCTGGCCATCAATCCAAATAATGTGATGTCCCGTATCTATTATGCACACCTGTTAATGATATTGCATAGGCAGGATGAGGCATTGATCCAGGGACAGCTGGCAGTGGTACTGGATCCGTTAAATCCTTTGGTCCTGGCTTTATATTCAGTGGTTTTGCGGTCTGAAGGCCTGCACCAGAAAGCGTATTTATATGCAGAGAAGGCCATCACCATCAATCCGGAACATGGCTTTGCCACAGGTCAAATAAAACTGGCTCTTAACTACCTGGGGGAGTATGAAAAAGCTTTTGAGTATCGAAAAAAAGTCCTGTCCAAATTTTTCAGGGAGGAGCTCATACAATCCTTTGATCTGATTTATAAAGAGCAGGGGTATCGTGCCACTGATAAAGAGATTGTACGTCAATTTGAGATTCTGGCTCAGGAAAGGTATGTGTCGTCTAATGTACTGGCGAGAAGACATTACATGAATAGACAATACAGCAAAGCCCTTGATGATCTTGAAAGGGGATATGAAATGCATGAATCCAACATGCCCTATTTAGCAACCGGAGATAACGGTTATGTTGAACTATATGACAGCACCCGCTTTATTGCCATCCTTAGGAAAATGAACCTGCCTCTGCCCAAGAATTAAATACTCCGGTCCAGTTGAATGCCAATTCATAGTCTTTTGCCCTTGACCCGGTTTTCACCACTTTATAGCTGAAAATCATTTCTATTAACAAAGGAATTTACTGCCTCAGGCATCCCGCCCACATAGTAGTAATATCGAAGGTATAACCAGCTTTCCTTTAAAGCTCTTTAACAGGTCCCAATCCATGTTCTCAATCAGTTCAAGCAGCTGTTGTTGATCTGTTGCCATAAGAAATTCCGGAAAACTCAGGGGAAACAGATCCAGGAATTCGACTTTTCCAACAGGATAGGATATCCTCTGATGCAAGGCAACTCCTAATAAGGAACCCGCTGATATGACGTGATATTGAGGGGTATTTTCATAAAAATATTTCAGTGAAGTGATTGCACCGGGTGCTAATTGCCTTTTAAGGAATAAGATATTATCTTGCAGATAACCAGTCCTAACCCGAAACCAAACCCAAAATACCATGAAACTTGATATCGATAACACCCGCAGGGATTTCCTCCGCAAACTGATTGCTGGCACCTCCGCCATGGGGATGGCTCCATTACTGGGTAGCTTGCAGTCATGCACAACTGCAGGAAGCGATCCCGGATCTGTGCTCAAAATTCCTCAGCGACCCTTTGGAGCCACTGGTGAGAGTGTGGGCATCTACAGCCTGGGAGCGCAGGCCACCGTGGAGCAGGTGGGGATGAAGGAGCAGGCCATTGCCATTGTCAATAAGTGCATCGATATGGGTATCAACTATATCGACACCTCGGCATGGTACGGCATGGATGGAACCAGCAGTGAAGGTGATCACCTGAGGGGCACCAGCGAACGACATGTGGGCGAGGTGATGAAAACCCGCCGTAGCGAAGTGTTCCTTGCCACCAAAACCCATGACCGCAGTTACAATGGGGCCATGCGTCACCTGGAGAGTTCTCTGAAGAACCTGCAGACCGATGTGATCGACCTGTGGCAGATCCATAACATCAAGGGTGGTGGTGGTGAGGATATCGAATATATCTTCTCCGATGAAGGGTGTATGAAGGCACTTATAAAAGCACAGGAGGAGGGGGTGGTCCGCTTTCTGGGAATTACCGGTCACAACGATCCCGACCCCATGAAAGAGCTGGTAGATCGCTATCCTTTCGATGCCGTACTGATGGCCCTGAATGCTGCAGACAAGCACTACAATCCTTATATTGAGAAACTGTTGCCCACTGCAGTGGAGAAAAATATGGGGATCATTGGTATGAAGATTCCTGCCCGCGACCGGATCTTCTCCCATGGCGGAATCATCACCATGAAAGAGGCCATGAGTTACACCATGTCACTGCCGATCAGTACCATTATTGTGGGAATTGATAAGATCGCCGAACTGGAGGAGAACATACAGATCGCGAAGGAGTTTGAGCCCCTTGAAGCCGATGAGATGCTGGCCATCGAAGATAAGGTAAAGCCCCATCACGAACACCTGATGTTCTATAAAGGTCTTTCCGAATGGCCGGAGGAGTGGTCAGGCAATAATGTGTAATGACCGCAGATGGAACAGAAGAGCATTCCCAAATTTTATGGACTGAGGATATACCTATCCTCCATCATACTCTATTTCTTCCTGATATTCCCCTTTATCGGGTTTATCATTTTCCAGAACTTACCCACATTTCTGGAGAACCGTGGCGGCGGGACGGAAAAGATCGCTGCCACTGCCGACTCTCTGCGTGCTACTATTGACTCCATTGCTGAGTTCAGCGAGGAGGAGATCGACAGTATGGTAAACCTGGCCATCCAGGGGGGTATTGACAACCTGGTATACAAAGCCGTTCAACTGGAAGAGCTTAGTACCGACACAATCTCTGAATCTGAAGATGATAGAATCCTGATCGGACCACATCCCGAAGACGAGCGTGGCTTAAGGATGTTTGCAGAGAAAGGGCCCTTTTCACGCTATTTCAGTCTCCTCTTTCTGTTGTTGGGCGTCAGCCTGCTGACCGGGTTTCTGTTTAACAGGCCGTTCCAACGTTTCTTCAGGAAGAAGAGAAGGAAAAAGGAGATTCCCCAGAAGTTGCACTCCTTTTGTAAGCAACGCCTCTTTAATGTCCCCATGGTGAATAGCATTATTATCACCATGCCCAACATTGTGGTGATTATCTATTCCTTGATATTCCTGGTTTCGAAAGTCAGCGTTGAAGCCGAAGTGGAGAGAAGCATGTTTATCCAACTGCACTACCTGACCCTTGTGGCCACAGCCCTGGAGTTCCTTTTTATCCTTTACTGGCAAAAACACAGAGTCCATATCCGCTATATCGATCATATCTTTTCGGAACAGGAACTCCGCAAGCAGGTTTTCAAGAAGAAAGGGGGCAGAATCAGGAACCGGCTGATGGTGGCCAGTGGAATTACCACCTTCCTTCCTTTGCTGATTGTGATGGTCTACCTAATCCTGAGCCTGACCGCTGTCAAGGATCTGAAACAGGAGACATTTTCTATGGAGCAGCGGGAGATCCTGATCGGGCCATGGAGCGACATTGCAGGGAAGGGTAAGGAGACAATTGGAGCGAAGGAATATGAAAAACTCTATTATGTCAACGCCATCGATTCCATCGTGATGCTGGTGGGAATCGGCAACGGCATCCTGGTCTCCTTTATCTACCTGCTGCTTTTCGTGCGATGGACCAACCAGGATATCACACGGCCCATAAAAGAGCTGCTGGCCAATATCCGGAATACCAGGGGCGGTGATACGGAACAGTATACCATTGTTCGAACCGATGACGAAATCGGGGAGTTGGCAGAAGGGTACAATGAGATGACTGAAAAGATCCACAACTATGTGGAGAACATCTCTGCCATGAACCGGGATCTGGAGGAGAAGGTGAAGGAGAGAACCCGCGAGGTGGTGGAACAGAAAGAGGAGATTGAGACGCAGAAGGAGGAGATTGAAGCGCAACTCGACCTGGCTACCCTCCAGAGAGACACCATATCGAACCAGAAGGAGTTGACCTGGACAGCATCCGCTATGCCGAGAGGATTCAGTCGGCCATTCTTCCACCGGTTCACATATTAAAGGAGCACCTCTCCGACCATTTTATCCTGTACAAACCCAGGGATATTGTGAGTGGCGACTACTACTGGGCCAGGGAGAAGGATCAAAAACTTTTGATTGCGGTGGCCGACTGCACTGGCCATGGAGTCCCCGGGGGATTTCTGAGTATGCTGGGGATCTCATCCATGAACGAAATTGTGAACCGGAGCAGGGTGCTGAATCCCGGAAAAATTCTTGAACAGCTGAGGGAGGTGGTTATTACATCGCTGCATCAGACCGGCTCCAGGGATGAGGCCCAGGACGGCATAGAGATTGCCCTGTGTGTGATCGATCTGAAGAAAAAATCGATGGAGTACTCCGGGGCAAACCGGCCATTATACCTTGTCAGGGATGGGGCCATTGAACATATTCGTCCCAATCGTATGCCCATTGGCATTTATGAACAGGAACCGGTTCCGTTTACAAACCACTTCATAAAGCTAAAGAAAGGGGATTCCATCTATCTCTTCTCAGACGGATATCTGGATCAACTGGGAGGCCCGCTAAGAAAAACATACCGCGCCATCAATTTCAGAAAGCTGTTGCTGGAGATTCAGGACCGGCCCATGGGCGA
>DAOWNM010000238.1 GCA_030642565.1 Bacteroidota bacterium
TTGATAAGGAGGGGTGGTTCCATACCGGTGATATTGGTCACCTGGAGAATGGGAAATTCCTGATGGTAACCGACCGGAAGAAGGAGATATTTAAGCTCTCCAGTGGAAAATTTGTAGCTCCGCAGCTTATTGAGAACCAGATCAAGGAGTCCTTGTTCATCGACCAGGTCATGGTGGTGGGCGAACACCAGAAATTTGCCAGTGCCCTGCTGGTTCCCGATTTCGATTACCTGAAGGAGTGGTTTGTCGCCAATAAAATCAAAAACGGGAAGAAGCGTGAAGAGTTGATTGCCATGCCGGAGGTGGTCACGGCACTGAATGAGGAGATCGCAAGGATCAATAAGAACCTGATGGAGTGGGAGCGGGTCAAAAGATTCCGTTTGGTCCACGAAGACTGGTCACCCGCTACCGGCGAACTTTCGGCCAGCCTGAAACTCAAACGCAAGGTGGTCGCCGAAAGGTACAACCAGCTGCTCAATTCCATCTATAATAAGGTTTCATGACCATACAGGAGGTCCAGGAGCGGCGGACACAGAAGGCGTTTTTGGAGGTTCCCCGAATCATCTATCTGGACGATAATACCTGGGTCTGTCCCTTCGACAAAGAGATTGAATCTATCTTTGATCCAAAGAAAAATGTCTATTTTGAACATGGTGAGGCGGCCAGATGGCTGCTATACGATGACCGGCAGCAATTGATTGGCCGGGTGGCCGCCTTTATCGACCGCAAAAGCTGTGAGAAGCATGACCAGCCTACCGGCGGAATGGGATTTTTTGAATGCATCCACGACCAGGAAGCCGCCAACCTGCTTTTTGATACTACCAGGGAGTGGCTGAAGGCGAAAGGGATGGAGGCTATGGACGGGCCCGTTAATTTTGGCGAGACCGATAAGTATTGGGGCTTGCTGGTGGACGGGTTTACTCACCCCTCCTACGAGATTGCCTATAACCACCCCTACTACCAGGAGCTGTTTGAATCCTACGGCTTTCAAACCTACTTCAGGCAGGAGGGCTTCCACCTGGATGTGACTGAACCACTGCCCCCCAGGTTTGAACGTATAGCCCAGCGGGTTGCTTCAAATCCCGAATATGAGTTCAAACATTTCAGTTGGAAAGATGCCGACCGGTTTGTTCAGGATTTTGTGACGGTTTTTAATGAGGCCTGGGCTACCTTCAAGGAGAATTTCGAACCCTTGGAGGTCTCTTACATCAAAAAGACCCTGAAAAAGGCAAAAGCGATCCTCGACGAAGAGTTTGTGTGGCTCGCCTATAGCAAAGGCAAGCCCATTGCCATTTACCTGATGTACCCCGATGTGAACCTGATCCTGAAGCACCTGAATGGCAGACTCAATTTGCCTGCCATGCTGAAGTTCATCTACCTGAAAAGAAAGAGGACCATGACCCGTGCACGGGGGGTGCTTATGGGCGTGATCCCGGCATACCAGAGCCGGGGGATCGAGGCTGGTATCATCCTCAACCTGGTCAGAGTATTTGAGAGAAAACCGCACTACACGGAGATTGAATTTTCCTGGGTGGGTGATTTTAATCCCAAGATGCGAAAGATCTTTATGTCCGTGGGTTGCAAATCGGTGAAACACTATATTACCTACCGGTATTTGTTCGACCGCAAGGCTGAATTTAAGCGATATCCCATCCCGGGCGATGATGAGAAATAATATAATCTGATACTCATGCAGTACGATGTTATCATAATAGGAGCCGGACTGGGTGGGCTCACCGCAGGAGCCAAGCTGGCCAAAGAAGGAAAGAGTGTGCTTTTACTGGAACAGCATGACCGGCCGGGTGGCTGCGCCACCACCTTTAAACGAAAGGACTTTACCATGGAGGTGGGGCTTCATGAAATGGACGGACTCCATCCGGGCGACATGAAAAACAGGCTCTTTGCCGACCTGGGGGTATCCGAAAGGGTCGACTTCCTGCCGGTTCCCGAATTCTACCGTTTCATCAATGACCGTTACGACCTGGTGGTTCCCCACGATCCGGAGGAGTCCAAAGCAGTCCTGAAGAAGAGTTTCCCTGATCAGGAAAAGGGTATTGATGACTATTTCTATCATGTGCTGAATGCCAAAAAGGTGATGGTCGCCCACCGGAATGAACCTGATAAGAGTGTAGGCGCATTCCTGGATGAGATTATCTCCAACGAAGACCTGAAGCTGGTGCTGCTTGGTAATCTTGGTTATTTTCATGACGATCCCTACACCCTCTCCTGGATCTACTACCTGACTGCCCAGGGCAGCTACTATGGCGGCCGGGCCAACTATATTAAAGGTGGCTCCCAGCAGCTATCCAATGCCCTGAGCGATATCATTACCGCTTACGGCGGCACCGTCAAACTAAGCCACCTGGTCACCTCCATCGATTATAAAGGGGGCTTACCTGTAGGAGTTAGCTATCAAAAATCATGGGGTAAAGAGAAAGAGAAGTTCTCCGACACGGCCACCCATATCATCGCAAACGCTGCTGTTCCCAACCTTGCTGATACTTTGCTCTCCAAACAGGATGGGGAAAAGTTGGCTAAATCTATTGCGGGAAATGCCATTGGGGCCTCCCTGCTCACCGTCTACTATGGATTTAATAAACCCTTAAAAGAGGTGGGAAACAGACACTACTCCACCTTTATCTACGATAGTTCGGTAGGGTCTCAAAAAGATATTTTGTCAAATAACCACAGCGATTTCTCTACCCGCAGTTTCACCTTTGTGGACTATAGCCAGGTGGATGCAGATCTGGCTCCATCAGGCAAAAGTGTGGGAGCTGTCTGCGCTGTGGACTACCCGGAAGACTGGAAGAACCTGGAACGTGCCGAGTACATGCGCATGAAAGCCGATGTGGCCGATACCATCACCGGTCGCTGCGAGCAACTCATTCCTGGTTTCCGCGACGCTGTGGAATATGTGGAGGTAGCCACCTCCCTGAGTGTCAAAAGATTTACTCTGAACCCGGAAGGGGCCGTTTATGGTTTTGCTCAGAATCCCGGTAAATCGACGGAATACCTGTCGGCCCTTCCGGAGAACATCCATATCGCTTCGGCATGGGGAAAATTCGGTGGCGGTTTCTCAGGTTCAATCATCAGCGGCTATATGACAGCACTCGACTTGCTGCGCAAGGCAGCTTCGCAACAATAATAAATGTGAAAGTGGTAATCGGGTTGCGCATAATGGCGTAACGCAAATGAATTCTTGCTTCTTTCGCATTTATGTTATATATTTACAGCTATCCATGCGTAACTCAAACATGTGTTATGAATCCCTTTGTCACAAATACATACCGCGGACCAGCGTATTTCATCGACAGGAAAAGTGAAACGGAAATACTTATTGATGCCGTTAAGAATGACCGCAATCTGACGCTGTTTTCCCACAGACGACTGGGCAAAACCATGCTTCTGCATCATACCTTTTCTCTGCTCGATCAAAACAGGTATACGACTTTGTTTATCGACCTTTTTGCCACCAGGAACCTGGTTCACTTTGCTCAGAAGATGTCTGAAGTATTATTTGAAAGCAAAATCCTGCATCAAAGCAAATTCAGCAAAATCCTGGGCAGCCTGGGAGCGTCAGTCTCCTTTGACCCCATTACTGGTAATCCTCAAATCAATTTTAATATCACTGAACGCTCCTCTGTCCTGAAAAGCATTCCTCAAATCTTCAAACTACTATCTGAGTCCAAAAAAAAGCTGATTGTTGCATTCGATGAATTTCAGGAAGTAAGCCATTATGAAGAAGACTTTGCTGAAGCAAGCATCCGAACCATTATGCAGGAATTCCCGGAGATCGTCTTCCTTTTTTCTGGTAGCAAAAAGAGCATGATGAGAGAGATTTTCACTGATGCAAACCGTCCCTTCTTCCAATCCACTCAAATGATGGAACTGCATGAGATCGAACAGGATATATACGAAAATGAAATATTTCTCATCCTTGCAAGATTTCAAAAGAAGTACGATCCACTGGTCATAAGGCAAATCCTCAATGATACATACTGCCATACCGGATTTACCCAGATGGTACTTTCCCGCATGTTCAGTGAATCAGAAGGAGAGATCGACTTTCCCCTCTATGAACAGGTCTGGTATGATATTCTTGCAAATCATAAATCCATGGCTCGCGAACAGGAATTCCTCCTTCCGGGGTTGCAATGGAAAACCTTAACCGCTATTGCCCGGGAAGGGTATGTACGCGCTCCCCAGTCAAGAGCCTTCACTGAAAAATACCATCTTTCAGCTCCCAGCTCCATGAGCCGTGCAGTAAAAGCATTACTGGATAAAGGTTTGATTATTGATTGCGGGGAGAAAGGATTAAGGGTATATAATGTCTTCATCGAAAAAAACCTAAAGTCTTTCCCATACGATTAATCCGGTTCATATTTAAACCTCCCGATCCCATTCATGCTTCCAAACACGCCATATCCTCCATCAATATTGTTATAGACCTTTGCTCTTTCAGTAAGTCGAAAAA
>DAOWNM010000152.1 GCA_030642565.1 Bacteroidota bacterium
ACGAAAGTCATCCCCACTGATATCAAACTTCAGCTTGGCCAGCATACCCGATTTATCTGCGTAGTTTTTCAGGGTCCGGGTCAGCCCCCTCCTGAAACCAGAAAGGTGGGTTCCACCTTCAATGGTATTGATATTGTTCACATAGGAGTGGATGTTCTCCGAGAATGAAGTGTTGTACTGGAGGGCAATCTCCACCGGTACACCATTCTTTTCTGTTTCAATATGTACTGTATCTTCAATAAGTGATTCACGGGTGGCATCCAGAAATGCTACAAACTCCTTAAGACCCTCCTCCGAATAGAACTCATCGTGACGGTATCCATTTTCACCATTGCCATTACCGTTTCCATTCTCTTCCTTCTCCCGCATATCAATGATGTTGAGATAGATTCCCTTATTCAGGAATGCTAACTCCCTCAAGCGGGATGCAAGGATCTCATACTTGAATTCGGTTACCGTGAATATGGTTTCATCAGGCTTGAAAGTGACAATGGTCCCCGTCTTATCGGTTGTTCCCACTTTTGTAACCGGACCGTCCGGAATCCCCTTCTGGTAGGTTTGAACATGAATCTCCCCATCTCTGTGCACCTCTGCTTTCAGGGTTCCGGAGAGTGCATTCACACAGGATACCCCCACACCATGCAATCCACCCGATACCTTGTAAGAATCCTTGTCAAATTTACCACCAGCATGAAGCACAGTCATAACCACTTCCAATGCCGATCTGCCTTCCTTCTCATGCATATCGATGGGAATACCACGGCCATCATCCACCACGGTAATAGAGTTATCTTCGTTGATTGTTACATCAATTTTGCTGCAGTAGCCCACCAGCGCTTCATCGATAGAGTTATCAATCACTTCATATACCAGGTGGTGCAGGCCCTTTTCACTTACATCCCGAATAAACATGGCAGGACGTTTCCGTACCGCCTCCAATCCTTCCAGGACCTGAATACTATCTGCTGAATAGTTCTTTTTGTTTAACTCTTCACTCATTATCTCTCTGCTTTATGTTCGCAAATGATGGTTCGTTGACCATCATTTAAATTCCCGTTCATTTAATGTGATTATGTCCCCTTCGAAAAACCTCTGACCGGTTTCCGTCCCTTCTAATTTTTCAATCCGGATAATTGTTTCTAAATACTTGATACTCAATCGTTTAAAAACCAACTCAAATCGCCTCAATTATTGCTGTAAAAATAGCAAAAAATATCAAATTTACAATCCCGGAAAGCGTTGAAAACCAGTGAAGTTATTAACAGAAAATCGTTGGGATTTCGGGGTCAGTTTTTGGTACCGAAATCAAGTTTGTGATTCACCTCCATAATTATCAAATTACAGATTCTCCTGAAAAAAAAATCCCAGCCCATCCACAAAAGTGCCAAGGCTCGGCATCTTATGAGCCAGAGCGTGGGTGAAATGGTTGAAATCAAGTTTCTTAACCACTGCATTGAGCCTGTCCCGTTTCTTGGTATAATCATGTCCCACAAGCTGGTATGCAGCTTTCATATCAGCTGCGGGACGCTCCCGCTCCTCCATATTTTCTGTTCGTGGATTAAACCCGAGGTGCTTTTCAATATATTGAGGTGTCAGTTTCCCAGAGACCTTTTTCAGGTGCTTGTACTCTCCCAGGAACCAGGCCTCTGTCTCCATTACTGCCAGGTATATTTGGGTAGCTGCTCTCTTCTGGGGCAGTCTGTGATTCAGCCCCCTCAGTAGCTTTGGTACCTCATCACGCTGGAAATTGGGATATACATCCCTTAGTCCCATGATCATGGTATATCCACTGGAAACCAGTTTATCCCGGTGCGCCATCAGGTACCCTTTTACATTGGTTTCACCACCGCAATCATATACCATGATATAGTAGTCGGTTTGCCTCTCCACATGGGCAGCACGCATCACCGTGAAAGACATACTCACATTGTGTCCCCCGGTAATCTTAACGGTTTGAATAGCGATTCTGTTCTCGTCCAGTACGGCCTGAAGTAACTGTCTGACCAGGATCTGTTCGGTGAGACCCTCCACAAATATGGCCAGTTTCCTCATTCTTCCGGCTCCTCTTCCTGCTCTTCGTCACTGAAACCCGATCTGAAGAATTCACTGGCATAGAAATCAAAATTGTTCAGGCCGGTAAACTTGAACTCTTCAAAGATCTCCTTTGAATTTTCGTAGTTATAGAGACTAATCTTATGCCCTTCACGCATAATAACAGCCCAGTTTTCAATGTCTACTGCATTCATTATAAACGAATCGTTGGTAGACATGATCAGCTGGATCCCCGAATCGGCAGCCCTGGAAATCAACACTTGCACCAGCTGCTTGGCCCTGGAAAAATCGAGTCCCTCTCCGATATCATCAATAATAACAAGTCCTTTATGTCCACAAAGGATATAGTAGTTGATTTGAAGCAGTACCGAGAAGGCCCTGAACATACCCTGCGACATATCGCGCTGGGTAACCTCCTTTTCCAGTCCGGTCTCTGTAGTATAAGCCGCATAGCGGTCCTGACTGGCAGTGCTGAATCGTTCTGAAAAATAGATGATCCCAAAATCCTCCAGCGCATAACCAATCTGTTGCATATCATCCAGCACCAGCTTCCTGAATTCAGGATACTCTTCACCTGCCACAGTGATAACCGGCACCAGCGAATTGGTGGTTACACTCCAATCCACCTCCCTCGATTCAAAAGAGGTTTTCAATGCATAGCGGCTCTTCCCCAGGTCTCCGCTAAAATCAAACCTGCGCAAGCTGATGGCCCAGCCAAATATAATCTCTAAAAAAGGATGCTGAAGACGGTCCCGCTTGGCATAACATGCCAGCTTGTCGTGCGGAATCTCAAATTCCAGAAATATGGCTCCGGGAGTCGATTCATACTTGATTTTGCCGCTTCCTCCCGAACCGCGCTCAAGAACCAATTCATCCCCCATATGGAGCCGCTCCATCTGTATGGTCTCCTGGTTATACTCCAGCTCATACTTCATAAAATGATCGCTGTTCCGGAAGAGAAGTTCATAAATGACCGGTCCTGTTGCAGAGGTGCCTCTTCCCCTGAGCATGTTTACCAGGTCGGATAGTGCATTCAGGGTACGGGTTTTTCCACTGGAGTTTTTCCCCACCATCAGGTTGATCTCACCAAGACTTACATTATCGATGAGCCATTCGATCTTCTGACCGGCATTTTCGCGAAAGGAAAATCTGTATAAGTACATAGTAAAATGCTAGTAAGAATTATAATGCATATTTGAATCCAACCATCACCCTGAACCTGTAGGCAGGATATTGATTGTAGAGATAGTATGGCTGGGCTGCCAGGTTGTTAAAACGGGCCCAGAATAAGAGCAGCTTGCTGTAGCGGTACTCCAGTCCCAGGTTGGCATCAATGGCCAGCGGAAGGGTCTCCTCCAAGGCAGGATTGTAATTTTCATAGTACCTGGAACCGATGGTATAAACGCCTGCATTAAGGATGATTTTGTCTCCTAGGTTATAACGCGCCTGAAGGGAGATATCAAACTTGGCTTTGTTCCAGGGATGCTCTTCGCTGACCATGGTAATGTAGCTGTAGTAATTCCCCTTCAGGAAGAACTTCCACGATTCGCCGGGTCGCAGGGTAAGCTCCCCGTGAAGGTTGGCCAGGGTTACATCGTCATAGACCACCGTGAACTGGTTCATCAACGGATCGCTGTTGTCGTTCACATAGAAATAGGCATCGTCAATGATGGAGTAGCTCGCCTTCAGGTTATAGGCCACCGCTTTTGAAAAACGGCCCTTCAGTCCCATGTAGCCAATCAGCTTGTAGTTGGTGGGTCTGACCGACAGGGAGGGAACAACGTAAGGATTCTCCTCCACAATCCGGCGGTATGAATTGCTCTCCAGGTAACCATCCACCCCGAAATAGGGCACAATCACCTCCTTCACCATATGGAACTGGAAAGTGGCCCTGGGGATAAAAATGGGGTGTGAATAGCTCATTGTTCACTTCACCATAGGCATTGACCCCGGCAGAAAACCGCCACTGCGCCGTCCCTTCAGCAATAGAGGGATTCAACCAGAAAGTGGTAAGATTGCCCACCAGAGTGTCCCAGTCGGGATAGTGACCGTAAAATGCTGCGCCAACCTCTCCGGTTATATCAACAACTCTCAGTTTCTTATTAAAATCAAATGCTGCCCTGGCTCCATGTTCGGTCTGGTCGAACCGATGAGTGAAATAGTAATATTCCAGGGAACCATCATAATTCAGATAAAAAGAGTCGGCATGCATGGAGTGCAGTCCCATGGCAGCTTCAACAGTAAAATAGGGCTGCACCGCATCCTCCCTGGTCAGCACGGTATCCAGCTCCGGGTCCACACCATAATGCACATAGGAGTTGTAACTGGCTCCGGCACTATAGTCAAATACAGCCTTCTTTAGAAACCGGCTGCCATAGATGTCAAATTTATTCTCGCTGAATCCGGCCGGCACCTTCATGTCATTTTCCAGTTTGACTTTCCCATTCATAGAGTGGTGTTTCAGGTGCAGACCAAAGGTCCCGTTCCTGGATCTTAGCTGATTGATGTTCAATTCGGCCAGCGGGGTCAGGTAGTTTCCGAAACCCAGGGTAAGCTGACTCTTATAGAGCCTCTCAAGGGGCATTTTCACCATCCGGGCAGCAATAATCGGCTCCACCCTGAACTGACTCTCATACCTTTTGGGATAGAGCTGATAGGTGATTTCCGGAATTTCAAATTCGATCTTCTCTTCCATGCCGGGAAGCAATTCAATTTTCTCTGCACCTGACAGTGTGGGAGAATAGGGTTTTACCACCCTCACCTCTTTCTGCTGTCCCATCATTGCTATTGGTATCAGGCAAAACACCATCCATACCAGTAATCTCTCTGAATATATCCTGAACTGTTTCATTTCAGTTTGTTTCATTTTAATACTAAATACCGGTCAGCTACCGTACCGACTCCGGTTCCGGTGCAATATCACTCTCTGCCTGTTCTGTCAGCGCCGCCTTGCGCTGTTTCGCATTGGCAATGATTCCATCGTCGGCAATGGTATAGTAATCGATCAGGCTCTGCAGGGAATTGATGGCCGAAAACTCATCCCCTTTCTCAATATAGATATCCGATAGTGTCAGAAAGGCCATGCCCATCCAGTACTGATGCGGTGTATTCATCTCAATAAATTCATATACCATCTCTTCGGCCCGGTCCATCTCCCCTTTTTCAAAGAGGATCTCAATCATTAAATATTTTGACTCAGCACCCTCCTTACTATTGACCTCATGGGCCACTTTTCCATAAAAGTCATAGGCAAAATCCATCTCGTTTAACTTTTGAAATGACCTGGCAATCTTGAAATTGGCCTCCCGGATATACTCCTCCTGAATCTTATCCAGCTGAAGGACCTGCCGGGCTGCTTCTATGGTATTGGTATACTCTTTCAACTCGAAATAGCAGCGCATCAGCCCCACCTGAGCATCAAATATATTTTTTTTCTGCTCGGCCGTCTCCAGCAGGGCCCTATAGTAATCGGCTGCCCTGTTGTAATCCTTTTCGCGGAAACTAATCTTAGACGCAGCCTCAAGAGCCGGTACAGTAAACATGTTCCGGGGTTGCCCGATAATATATTTCAGCGATTCAATGGCTTCGTCATTTTGCTGCAATTTTAGCTGACAATCGGCTTTATAATAGTGGGCATTCAAAAGGAACCTCCCCCGGGGAAACGCATCCAGGTAATCCATAAAGGCGCGTACCGTCCCCTCACAATCATCCCGCATATAGACCATCTCAGCAGCAGTGTAGGAGAGTGAGTCCTGTTCACTCCGGGTAATGTCGCGTCCCAGTCCCGTGACAAAAGCCAGGTATCCATCCACATTATCCTTTCGTACATAGATGTTTTTGATGCTGGTCAGTGCATTTTCTGCTTCAGCTGTGCCAGGGTAGTTGGTGGCCACCTGTTCATAGTAGGTCAACGCCTCATTATAATCACCTCCGTTATAATGAATTAATCCCAGCTGGTTCAAAGCATTATTGGTGTAACTGGAATTGGAGTGTTCTTTAACCACCCTTTCATAATAGGTCAGCGCCTGTTCCGGCTGGTTCAAAACCACATAACTCCTTCCTATTTCGAATAGCGCATCGTCCACAAAAGCAGATTTTGGTTGCTCTGTAATGATCTGTCTCAGTACATCGATCTTCTCCTGGGTCCTGTCAAGCAGTCCCAGTGTAAAACTCTTCTGGAACATGGCATAATCAACATCAGCTTTCCCCGACTCAATGCTCCTGGTGTAGTACTCTATGGCCCGGGTATATTGGGTCTGAACAAAGTAGCAATCGGCCATCCTGTTATAGGCGTCTGAAATGCCGGGAGTGGACTTCCCTTCCGACAGGCGCAGGAATTTACCAAACCAGTTGAGCGATTCTTCATATGACTTCTCATCGAAATAGATATAACCCAGGCTGTAGTGGCACAGGGGATACTCCCGTTGCTGATGAGCACGTTCATCTTTTAAAAACTGGTCATAATACATCCGGGCCGTTTTCCTGTCGCCTGTGCGGTAAGCCGCTTCCCCCAGCCAGAAGTAGGTACGGGCAGCAATAACAGGATCATAACCCGCATACTGAATAGAGACCTCCAGTGCATTCACTGCCTCACTGAATCGCAG
>DAOWNM010000337.1 GCA_030642565.1 Bacteroidota bacterium
ACTGAACGACTACATCGAGGAGATTATTGAAGTGTCCCGTATGGGAATCCAGGTGGGGATCGTTATTGGTGGTGGCAATATCTTTCGGGGTATATCGGGGGTTGAAGCCGGATTTGACCGTGTGAAAGGAGACTACATGGGCATGCTGGCCACAGTCATCAACGGATTGGCACTTCAGTCGGCCTTCCACACAAAGGGGGTAACCGCCAGGCTTTTCACTGCTATCCGCATGGAACCTGTTGCGGAATTCTACTACAAGCCCAGGGTAATTGAAGCACTGGAGCGCAATGAAATTGTGATCTTTTCTGGAGGAACCGGGAATCCCTACTTCACCACCGATACTGCGGCCACACTACGGGCTGTTGAGATGGAAGCTGATGTGGTGCTGAAAGGAACCCGTGTGGACGGAGTATACACAAGCGATCCGGAAAAGGATCCGGAAGCAGAAAAATATGATGAACTCACTTTCTCAGAAGCATTGGAAAAGAATTTAAGGATTCTGGATCAGACCGCTTTTACCATGTGCAAGGAGAATGATCTCCCCATTATCGTCTTCAATATGAACAAGAAAGGAAATTTGAAAAAACTTCTTTCAGATAAAAAAGTTGGAACTTTAATCAAAATTTAGATAATTTAGGCACCGAACGAAAATCAGAGATCATGAATGAAGAAGTCGAAATGGTCTATGAAATGACCAAAGAAAGCATGGACAAAGCCATTGAGCACCTTGATAATGAACTGATGCGTATCAGGGCAGGCAAAGCCAATGTGCATATTCTGGATGGAATTTTGGTTGATTATTACGGCACTCCCACTCCGTTGAACCAGGTATCCAATATAAGTACACCCGATGCCAAAACCATTATGATCCAGCCCTGGGAAAAGACCATGATCAATCCCATTGAGAAAGCACTGATGAACTCCAACGTGGGAATTACCCCGGCAAACAACGGGGAAGTTATTCGCCTGGTTATTCCCCAGCTTACTGAGGAGCGCCGCCGTAACCTGGTAAAGCAGGTGAAGATGGAGGGGGAAAATGCCCGTGTAAGCGTCAGGAATGCGCGTCGCGAAGCAAACGACGAGTATAAGAACATGCAGAAGGATGGTCTCTCAGAAGATGAAGCCAAATCTGCCGAAGAGAACATTCAGAAGCTCACCGATGAATTCACCGAAAAGGTGGAGAAAATCGTAGAGGCCAAGGATCAGGATATCATGACCATCTAAAGCTCGAGGATCCTGAATACCTCCGAAAGGTCGGGCGACAGGATAATCTCGGTCCGGCGGTTCTTTCTTCTTGCTTCAGTGGTCTTGGCCGAATCCACCGGAAGAAACTCACCTCTCCCGGCTACAGTCAGCCGAATAGGATCAATCCCGGAACCATCCAGCAATATTCTGACAATAGAGGTAGCTCTCATTACACTTAAATCCCAGTTGTCTTTGATGGATGATCCCTTTCTGAAAGGAACATCATCGGTGTGGCCCTCAATCATAATGCTGATTTCAGGATTCCGGGCCAGAACCTGTGCCAGTTGCCTCAAAGCCTTAACACCAGTGGGGTCCACCACTGTACTTCCCGATTTGAACAGCAATTTCTCGTCCAGTGATACATACACTTTTCCATTTTTCCTGGTCACAGTAAGACCCTGCCCTTCAAATCCCATCAATGCCTCGGCCACCTTCTCCCGTAGATCATCCAGTATCCTGTCTTTCTGATAAAGCATCTCCTCCATCTCCATCAATCGTGCATTCCTGGCTTCCAGCTCTGCCTGAAGCTGGTTTACATTCTGACGCTGACCGGCCACATTAGCCTCCAGCTCCCTCAGCAGCCTCTCTTTGGTGGTCAGATCCTCCTGGGTAGTCTGCAATTCATTCAGAAGTCTGCGGGTCTCTCTGGCATTGCCCCGCAACAGTGCATCATGAGTCGATTGAAGATCGGCATATTTCCTATCCAGTTGAGCGATCTCCTTCTCCAGATCCTCTACCCTCTTATGAATCCTGATACTGTCCTTAATATTTTTCTGCTGTTGCTCTTCAACCTGATCGATCTTAGCCCTCATCTCACGGTTCTCGACTGTCAGATGTTCATTTTCGGCCATCAGATCATCCCTCTCACCCTGCAGGGAGTTGCTTTTGTCAGAAAGTTGGGTGAATTCGCTGGCGGGGACACAAGAACCCAGAAGTGCCAGCCCGATTGCTAAATAAAAAATCCTCTTCATCATATCTACATAACGGTTCAATTGGAGAAAATTACATAAAAAGGGGGACCATTGTTCGTCATTTTTTCCCCACGGTTGTTTAAGATATTAACATCCATTATTATTTGTAACTTTGCAGCAGGAAAAGAGAGGTGATGTCAGAGAGCAGGGAGTCATATCAATTACTCAGGACCATTGATAGTCCGGACGACATGAAGTCGCTGACTCCGAAGCAATTACGACAGCTAAGTTCAGAGCTGCGACAGTATATCATTGAGGTTGTATCGTCCAATCCGGGGCACTTTGGTGCCAGCCTTGGAGTCGTGGAGCTTACTGTGGCCATTCACCATGTATTCAATGCCCCGTACGATCAGATTGTCTGGGATGTGGGACACCAGGCCTATGGCCACAAAATTCTCACAGGCAGGAGGGAGATATTTCATACCAACAGGAAGCACGGAGGAATCAGCGGATTTCCAAAACCTTCTGAAAGTGAATATGATCCGTTTG
>DAOWNM010000048.1 GCA_030642565.1 Bacteroidota bacterium
GGGTCCCCTCAATATCGCCCGGTCCACGCAGCTTCAGGTCCACCTCGGCTATTTCAAAACCATCGTTGGTTCGCACCATGGTCTCGATCCGTTTTCTTCCTTCGTCCGACAGTTTGTAGCCCGACATCAGAATGCAGTATGACTGGTCGGCTCCCCGGCCCACCCGGCCACGAAGCTGGTGCAGCTGTGACAGTCCGAACCGTTCGGCACTTTCAATAATCATGATGGAGGCATTGGGCACATCCAAACCCACTTCGATAACGGTGGTGGCCACCATGATATGGGTACGACCGGCTACGAAATGAGCCATGGAGGCCTCTTTCTCTTCCGGTTTCATCTTCCCGTGTACCACACTGACCTGGTAGTCGGGAGGAGGGAAGGCACGGGAGATGCTTTCATACCCATCCTCCAGATCCTTGTAATCCATCGATTCCGACTCTTTGATAAGCGGGTAGACAATATAGGCCTGCTGGCCGAGAGCCAGCTGTTTTTTTAGAAAGCCAAATACCATCAGTCTTTTTGAATCGAAGGAGTGGCGTGTGATAATGGGTTTACGACCAGGGGGGAGTTCATCGATCACCGATACATCCAGGTCACCGTACAGGGTCATGGCCAGGGTACGGGGGATGGGTGTGGCGGTCATCACAAGTACATGTGGGAGCAGATCGGCCTTTTTCCAGAGCTGGGCCCTTTGTGCCACCCCGAACCGGTGTTGTTCATCGATCACCACCAGACCAAGACGCCTGAACTGAACAACATCTTCGATCACGGCGTGGGTGCCTATGAGGATATTCAGTGTACCATCCAGCAACCCTTCATGGATAGATACCCGGTCTGCCCTCTTCACTGAACCGGTGAGCAGTTCAATCCGGGTATCCATGCCTTCAAGAAACCTGCTGATGCTTCTGAAGTGCTGCTGCGCAAGGATCTCTGTGGGGGCCATGATGCAGGTCTGGTAGCCATTGTCAATGGCAATAAGCATCGACATCAGCGCCACCAGAGTTTTACCGCTTCCCACATCGCCTTGCAACAACCTGTTCATCTGCCGGCCTGATCCCATGTCCCTGCGGATCTCCTTCATCACCTTTTTCTGTGCCCCGGTCAGTTCGAAGAGCAGGTGTTCCCTGTAGAAGGTGTTGAAGCTCTCTCCCACGGTTTCAAATACATTCCCGCGAAATCGCTTGTTTCGTTTGGTTTTCCCCTGCAGGATATTCAGCTGGATATAGAACAACTCCTCGAACTTGAGACGGAGCTCAGCTTTTTTATACTGGTCGGTTGCATCCGGAAAATGGATCTGCCGCATGGCGTTGTCCAGGTTGACCAGGTTCAGTTTTTGCAAAAGCCAGGCTGGCAGGGTCTCTTCAAATTTTTTAGGCAAGCCCTTGATCAGGTTGGCCATCAGTTTGCTGATGGCCTTTGAGGTGAGGTAGTGGTCCTTCAGTTTTTCGGTGGTGGAGTAGACCGCCTGCAGCTTTGAATGGATTGCATGTTTTTTTTCAGGGTCCTCCAACTCCGGGTGAACCACATTCAGTTTTCGTTTATAAACCGATGGTCTGCCGAAAACCACCAGCTCTTTTCCCACCGGGTAGTTTTCGGGAATCCATTTGACCCCCCTGAACCAGACCAATTCTAATCGTCCGCTGTCATCGGTAAAATCAGCCACCAGCCGCTTTCCCCTTCCCTTGCCAATGGAGGTGTACCCGTGGATCTTTCCTTTGATCTGGATAAATGGCATATCAGAGGTTATCTCCGATATTTTATAAAACCTGCTCCGGTCCACATACCGGTAAGGGTAATAGGTGAGCAGATCCTCAACTGTATTGATATTCAGCTCCTGCCTGAGCATGTCGGCACGTTTGGGACCTACTCCTGGAAGAAATTGAATGTCCTGCTGAAGATAATGTTGCATGCGTGAAGCAATTTATGTAAAATTTGCATATTGCAGAAACCTTTTCTATGGTCTGGCGAATCTTCAAATATATCGAGCACCTGTTTCATATAAGGCATCGGAAGGGCCATGGGATCCACTCGCCCTACCTGTTTGAGTTTGTGAACAGGGTGCTCTTCAATTCGGAAGGAGTTGAATTACCCCCTTCAATTCTGAATGAACACCGGAGGTTGTGTTTGTAAGCGCTTTTGTGAGGAGTTCATCGGTTTCGAGGAAATATGGCTTTCTGCTATACCGGATCACCAGGTGGTTCCTCCCGGAGATGATTATCGAACTGGGTACCGGTATGGGTATTAGCACCATCTACCTCTCTTCCGGATCACCTGAAACCCCGTTGCACTCCATTGAGGGAGACAGAGAGAGGGCAGCATTGGCTGCGCAATTGATATGCAGGTGCTGTCCGGGACCGGTATCCATTCACTGGGGCGAGATGGCAGAGAAGCTGGAGCATATTTCGACTCTGATTCCTCAACGTTTTGTTGCTTTTGTGGATGGCAATCACCACTATGAACCTACCGTGACCTATGTGCGGAAACTTATGGAAAGGGTGGGGGATGAGTCGGTGATCGTTATGGACGATATCTACTGGTCCAGGGGAATGCAGAGGGCCTGGAAGGAGGTGGTCTCCTGGCCGGAGGTGCGGGTGAGTATTGACCTGTTTCATATGGGAATCCTGCTGTTAAGAAAGGACCTCCGTAAAACAGAAATTAAAATTAAGTTTTAAACCTTTTATGAATTATATCTTCTTATTAATATGTATTTTCGTCTACAATTTATTTGAATATGGCAACAATGATCAGTCTGGATAAGATCGTCAAGAACTACTATATAGGTTCCATTACAGTGGAGGCGCTTCGTTCAGTAGATATTAAAATCAAGAGAAATGAGTATGTGGCCATCATGGGGCCATCGGGCTCGGGGAAATCTACCCTGATGAACCTGGTGGGAGCCCTGGATACACCCACCAGTGGTGCATACATTCTGAACGGAACCGATGTGAGTAAGATGGACGATAATCGACTGGCAGAGATCAGGAACCAGGAGATCGGGTTTATCTTCCAGACTTTCAACCTGCTACCCAGATATACCGCACTGGAGAATGTAATGCTGCCCCTGATCTATGCAGGTGTTCCCAAATCGGAACGTGCAGAAAAGGCAAAAACTACGCTCGCTGATGTGGGGCTGGCGGACCGGATGGATCACAAACCCAACGAGTTGTCGGGTGGACAGAGACAGCGGGTGGCGGTTGCCCGTGCATTGGTGAATGACCCCTCCATTATCCTGGCCGACGAGCCAACTGGAAACCTGGATTCGAAAACCTCTGTGGATATCATGAAGCTATTTGGTCAAATCCACGCAAGGGGAAATACAATTATTCTGGTGACTCATGAAGAGTCCATTGCCCGGTATGCACACCGGATCATTTGGTTGCTGGACGGGGAGATTGATAAGATAGAGATCAATAAAAATCCAGAGAAATAAAGAGATCAGGCATCTATACCAAAGGAGGTGATAAGGGTAAAACTTCCCTTATTGGCGGAAGGCGCGTACCCAAGTATCATTCCCGCATCGACGCTTATGGTACGGTGGACGAACTGATGGCCCATACCACCATGTTACGCGACCTTGTAAAAAATGTGCAGATCCGGGATGAGCTGCTAACCATTCTGAATATCCAGATGGCGACTGCTTCGATACTGGCCTCCGATTGTGATGATTGTCCCCTCGACATCCCTGTGGTGGGGGATGAGCAGGTCTCCTTTCTGGAAACAAAGATTGATGAAATGGACGCTTCACTGGAACCGCTCACATCATTCGTTATACCGGGTGGAGACCCGGCCGTATCGCAGGCTCACATAGCACGGACTGTTTGCAGGCGGACCGAGCGGACTATCCTGAAGCTTGCTCAAGATGTTAATATTCAGGAGGATATCATTCGTTTTTACAATCGTCTTTCAGATTATTTTTTCGTTCTTTCCCGTAAAATTGCACACCTTTCCGGAGTAAGACAGGAACCTTGGAATCCCGGGTTGTAGGAATTGATTTTTTTTTTATATTTGCCGCTTTTAAGGCAGCTTTTTATATTAAATAAATACGTAGATGTACTGGACCCTGGAATTAGCCTCAAAACTTGAAGATGCACCCTGGCCTGCAACAAAGGAGGAGTTGATAGACTTCGCCATCAGATCAGGTGCACCAATGGAAGTAATTGAAAATCTGCAAGAGATTGAGGATGAAGGGGATGTCTATGAAAGCATAGAAGATATCTGGCCCGATTATCCCAGCAAAGACGATTTCTTTTTCAACGAAGATGAGTATTGATATAAGTTTTCTGACCCTCTCTATTTCCAGATAAACACATCTTCCCAGGTTAGGGGGCGCCACTCCTCCAACCATTTGAAATCACTTAACAGTGCTTCTTCGGCAGGAAACATGGAGAGGGGATAATATATCCCATCCGGCTGAGTGGTGTAAACAACCCTCGAAATCTTATTCTCCTTCAAGTAGATAGTCAAATCGGAACATACAGTTTTATTGGCTCCCACAATGACATCCTGATCAGTGGCATAATAGATGGTTTGTCCGTTTCCCGACACTAGTATCTTTTCCAGTTTGTTTTCTTTAAAGAAGCCGGTCATCTCTTTACCTCTCATCTGGTCAAAACTTACAGAATCTTTCTGGGAGGCGACGAAAGCTACCCCGTTGAGTTACATCCGTTCCAGTTGTTGATCCACCATATAGAGCTTCATCTGACTGGCAGTTAGTTGGTTCTCGTCTGACCAGAGCACCGGATCCCCATAGAAATCGAAAACACTATCAGCTTCCACATATACCAGTGAATCGCACATGACCTGTAGATCGGTCCGGTATATTTTCACCTTATAATAGGCCTTCAGGATTCTGCTCTGCTCCTCAATTTCAGGATTCTGGATGGAGTGCAGTGTATCGGCGTGAACGTACATGGTATCGGATCCGTCTACCTGTATCATCAGGGCACTGTCGGTGACCATGGCTCTCTCCCTATCGCTGTAATAGAGTCCGAAATTTCCCTTCAATGTCATATTCTCGGCTGTGTCGATCAGCTCCACATTGGAGTTGGCCCTTCCAAATCCCAGTTCAGCCTCATAGTAGAGAGTATCACCTTTCAAGATTCTGCCAGCCTCTTCCATATAGGCATGTTCGGTTACATAGGAGATATCCTGCTGCATGTCGTACCATCCGTTTTCACAATAGATATAGCGCTCGTCGCTGGTGATTTCAGTGGGACCGCTGAAGTATGAGATCTCCGTCTGGGTATCATACTTCATGCTGTCGGTATGGATGGTGTAGTCAGGATTGATGATCACCACACTATCCATGAAATAGAAAATTTCTGAATCGAGGATAAACCGTCCCCTGCCACTTGTGAGCCGGCTATCTTCCTGTGTGAGAATTCCGCCACCCATATAGTAGGCGATACCTGCACTCCGGTTGTAATTGAGGGAATCGGTGAGCAGGGTAATATCTTTGTTCACCAGTTTAACATTGTTCCGGACGCGGGCAATCCTCGTGGTGCCATCATAATAGGCCAGATCGCCGGTGAGTGTAAGGGTGTCGGCCTGCTGTATCATTACCCTGCTAAAGGCATCAACTGAAGATGTGGCAGGATAGAAATATGCTGAATCACAGGTCATCACCACATCTTCGTGTTTCAACCTTACATCGCCGATAAGCTTCCGGGCATCTTTCCCGATCTTCACATCAAAGGCCGTGAGGTCGGCATTGAGGATCTCAATCGTGGTGATTTTCTGTCCCGATGCCAGCTGCAAAGGAGCCAGCATGCACAGCATAAGCAGGCTTAAACAGAGGAATTGCTTATGCCGGGAAAGGATCATTGGCTGGTCAGCTGGCCTGAATTTTCACAATCGCTGAATGCAGTATCAACACGGATATAGGTGGACTCTCTCTTCTCTGCATACCAGGCCTTCATCACCTCGTTGTTTTTATACATCAATGCCATATTCTGAAGCAGCATGTAATCCTGCTTCAGATTGGCACGATGCGGCTCGGTCCTCGATTTCAGGAGGAGCATCTTGTAGCACAGCTTATGGTTATGATCGGTCGATTCGTAGGGTTCAGTGAGATCATTCACCTCCATGTTCCGGATCATATAGTAATCCTTGGTGGGCAACTGGTCCAGTTCAAAGGTTGATGCCATTGTTTGCGGATTTACGAGCAATCCACCGTTTACACTTGTCTGGGGGTCTTCAGAATATCGTTTCGCGGCCCAGTCAAATGAGATAGAGTCGGCCTCGATTACAGTTTTCAGACTATCCATCTTATAGATGGCCTTCTGTCGGGCATTGGCATCGGCCTTTGGATTCATCAGGATATGTCTGGTATTGGCCATGTCGCCCCGACGCTCCACCATCTGTATGATATGGTAGCCAAAAGAGCTCTCCACGATTTTGGATACCTGTCCGGGCTTCAGTGACCAGGCGGCATCGGCATATGCTTTATCCAACTGGGAGCGCATCATGAATCCGATTTCGCCCCTGCGGGCGGCTTCAGGAGCCTCTGAATAGAGAATGGCCAGTGTTCCGAAATCCTCGCCCTCCTGGACACGTTTACGCAGTTCAAGCAGCCTCTCTTTTATCTCAAAAACAGCCTCGTTGCTGTAGTTGGGATAGGCCACTATCTGTGCCAGTTCCACCTCTGTGCTGATATAGGGGATGCTATCGGGATGCATGGAGCGGTAAAAACTTTTCACATCGGATGGCGTGGTGGTCACATCCTCGGTAATGGATTTCCTTACCTGGTCAGTCACCATCTGTTCCCGGATCGCTTCCCGTAAATCGTCCTTGATATCGAAGATCGATTTATTGAAATAGTCTTCCATTTCATCCTCGCTTCCAAACTGGCCGATAAAATAGTTGAGACGTGACTCCATCTGCAACTCTACCATATCGGGACCCACCTCCACACTATCTATCTTGGCCTGGGCCATCAGAAGCTTCCGCTCAATAAAGTGGTTGTAGATATCACAGCGAACACTTGAATTCACGTACTGCCCCGACATTTTCATCTGGAGATACTCCTGTTCTATATCTGACTGGAGGATGTGAAAATCTCCCACAACCCCTATAACTCTGTCTATAACCAGCGGCTGGGCCACTGCGTTTAAAGAGAGGAGTGCTCCCAGCAAAATAAATGCAAATCTTCTTTTCATGTTCATTAACGGTAAATTTCAAACTGGTTCCTGGTCACACCATCTGTATATACACGATGCTCCAACTCCTTGATAAATTGAATCTTGCGTTTATTCAGGATAATATTGGTAATATCTTTTGTAACCATCTCCACGGGAGCCACCTCTCCCTCTGTCAGGTGATCGGTTATATGTACGAAATACCTGAAAAGAGAGTCGCTTGTCTCAATATTGCGATAACTTCTCAAGTACCTTGATGGATCCGAAATCTTCATGGGAAGCTGTACCTTGATGGAAGAAAAATTGATCCATGTATCGTTGAAGTCACTAAATTTTTCAGCATAGGTGAGGCAATATTTTTCAATCTGGTCAAGATCCTCTTCGCGGTTGTTCCAGGACCAGCGTCGCAGTTGCTCCAGGCGAGGGGCAGAGAGGGGTACCTTGATAAAGGTGCCTTTGATCACATTCTGATTCAGCAGGAAGTTGTTGGGGTTTTCCTTGTAATAGGAGAGGATTTCGCTCTCAGTCACAACGGTATCCATCTTCTGCTGGAGTAGTTTCTGTCGATAGGTGAAAATCAGCAAAGAGCGGTGGTATTCCTCAATCTGTGTTTCAAAATCCATCTGCTCCTCGGTCAGAGCCTCTTCTGCCCTGTGCTTCATCAGCTGGTCCTTCACCCAGGTTTCAATATAACGTTTTGCAAGCAGCATACTATCCTGCGAATTTGTGCCTATGGGTATGACCTTCTCCAGATCAGAAGGGTAGAGGTACTGCTCAAATGCGCGTGCCACCGGAGCCTCAAGGTTGTTATCCGTAAACAGAGAACAGCCATGTACCATGAATAAAAAGAGTGTTATAAAAGGTATAATGCTCCTCATCCTTATGATTTTATCCTTTCGAGCAACTCCTGGTTAACCGTCACCGGATATTTCTCCTTCAGTGATTTCAACCATTCCGATTCCAGGTATTCCTGGTAGTCTGAAGTGATCTGACCGCGTGCCTCCTCCAGTTTTTTTGGTTCGGGCGACCGTACTCCCTTTACGATAACAAAAGTGCTTGTCTCCTCATTTTCAATCACCGGTCCGGATCCCTTAACGCCATTCCGTGAATCAATCATCTCATTATCACCCTTTTCGACCAGGTGGCGAGATACGATAATACAAGGGACCGTATCGTTGCTGCAGTATTTCGCATTCAGTGTCTCCTGGTCAAGTTTGCCTCTGGCAATTTTCTTGTAAACACTTTTGATTCCTGCTATATCAGCCCCCTTGGTACATTGTACAATGAATGCATCTGTACGTTCCTCCCACATATAGTTTTTTTTGTGCTCCTTGTGAAATGCCTCCAGTCCCAACGTATCGGTTATGGCCAGGGACCAGACTCTCTGATCCATAATATCGAAAAGCAGAATTCCATCGTGATACTCTGCATAAATATACTTGAATTCCGGATATTTTTCAGGCAGCCTCTTCTCTTCATAGGCAATAACAACCTCATCAGAAAAGCTTTTATAGAGCAGATCTACCCATACCAGGGGATCTCTGGATTTCCCATGGTACTGCTTCTCTTCCATATATGCCGCAAATTCGCCGGTTAATACCTCCTGCTCCCCGATCTTTATCAAATGGCTGTTCAGCCTCTTTAAACCACCTGCTTTCCACCTGCCCAGTTGCAGAGTGGAATCGACCGCTTCGTAGAGTGGTTGTAGAGATTCGAGGTTCTCAACGAAATTATATTCACTCTTGAGTTTGGCAATAAAGTGATCTGACCGGGCACTGTTGCGGTCGCTTCGGTCGATTTTTTGTTGCAACTCTGGTTTCATCTCTTCATAGGTGCCAATCTTCTTTTTATCTATTAATTTGATAATATGCCATCCATAAAAAGATTTGAAGGGTTTGGAATAATCACCCTTTTTATCAATGGTAAAACAGGCATTTTCGAATTCGGGGATCATCCGTCCTGTTCCGAACCAGGGAATTTCCCCACTCGATCTGGCAGAACTTCTGTCATCGGAATGATGCTTGGCCAATGCTCCGAAATCGGTTCCCATCTGCAGACTGTCATAAACCATCTGAACTTTTTCGTACGCCTCTTTTTTCTGATCTTCACCTATTCCCGAGGGTGTTCTGATAAAAATATGTGCTACCTTCACTGTTCCGCGGGCAGCTCTTCTGTCGTTCACCTTGATAATATGGTATCCATAATTGGTGCGGAAAGGCATACTTAATTGGCCCACCTGGGTGTTATAAGCCGCCGTTTCGAAAGGATAGACCATGGAAAAAACAGTGAAATAGTTTAGATCACCACCATTTTGCTGTACCGAGGCATCTTCAGATGTGGCCCTGGCAACAACTTCAAATGGTTCGCCACTCACAATCCGGCTCCTGATCTGCACGATCTTTTTATATGCAGCAAGGGTATCTTCAGGCGATGAATCTTCGGGAAGTCTGATCAGGATATGGCTTGCGCGAATATCGTATTTGGACCATTCGTAAGCCTCTTTCATCATCTCCTCTTTGGCCTTTTTATCGACCAGATAGGGTTTGGCCAGCTGCTTCCGGTAGCCTTCCAGTTCATTAATGAATTTGCTGGTGGTATCCATACCCAGTGATTCAGCCTCTTTTACCTTGATCTTGAAATTGATAAAGAGCTCGAGGTACGCTTCAGGTGATTGCCGGTTCAGCGACGATTCATTGTTATTTTTCTGGTAGATCCGTTCAAACTCATCCAGGGTTACCACCTCATCACCAATGGTCATCAGAACCGGAGATGTCTGTCCAAAAAGTCCTGTTGCTATAAACAGCGTGAGGATAATAAAGAGCATGCTTTTTTTCATGTGGTCAAATTTGTTTAGTATAGAACGATTGATAAACCTATATATTATCTGCTGTAGTTGGGTGCCTCACGGGTGATGGTGACATCGTGCGGATGACTCTCCTGAACACCCGCATTGGTGACACGAACAAATTGTGCCTTCTGCAGAGCAGAAATACTGGCTGCACCACAATAGCCCATACCGGCCCGCAATCCACCAATCATTTGATAGATCACCTCGGTAAGGCTTCCTTTGAAGGGTACGCGGGCGGCAATCCCTTCGGGAACCAGCTTTTTGATATCTTCCTCCATGTCCTGGAAATAGCGGTCCTTGGATCCATGCTGCATGGCTTCCAGTGAACCCATACCCCTGTATGATTTATATTTCCGGCCGTTGTAGATGATGGTTTCACCCGGGGACTCCTCCACACCGGCAAAAAGCGATCCGGCCATAATGGAGGAGGCACCTGCAGCCAGTGCTTTGACAATATCCCCGGAGTATCTGATTCCTCCGTCGGCGATGACCGGAATACCCGATCCTTTGATGGCATGGGCCACATCGTAGATGGCTGTTAGCTGTGGAACACCCACTCCTGCAATAATCCTGGTGGTACAGATTGAACCCGGACCAATGCCCACTTTGACACCGTCTGTCCCGGCCTCAACCAGTGCTTTTGCAGCTGCTGCAGTAGCCACATTGCCCACCACAATATCCAGCTCCGGGAACTTCTTCTTTACCTTTTTCAGATTCTCAAACACTCCTGTGTGATGACCATGGGCCGTGTCAATGACCACTGCATCTACTCCGGCATTTTCCAGGGCGGTCACCCGTTCAAGAATATCTGCTGAGACACCTACTGCAGCGGCCACCCGCAATCTACCCTTGCTATCCTTACAGGCGTTGGGACGGTCTTTCGATTTGGTGATATCCTTGTAGGTGATCAGTCCAATCAACTTGTGGTTTCCATCTACAACAGGAAGCTTCTCAATTTTATGTGCCTGCAGAATCATGGCTGCCTCGGCCAGTCCCGTGTTACGGGTGGTGGTAATGATATTTTCCACGGTCATCACCTCCTGGATGGCCCGCTCCATGTCTTGCTGGAACCTGAGGTCGCGGTTGGTTACAATGCCTATCAGTACATTCTTTTTATCCACCACAGGTATCCCCCCGATCTTATACTCCTTCATCAGGTTCAGTGCATCACTTACTGTACCCTCTTTCCTGATGGTGATAGGTTCGTGGATCATCACGCTCTCGGCACGTTTGACCCTTTTTACCTGCCTGATCTGCTCTTCCAGCGGCATGTTTTTATGAATGACACCAATCCCTCCTTCACGTGCAATGGTGATGGCCATTTTCTCTTCGGTAACCGTATCCATGGCTGCCGACACAATGGGTGTGTTCAACGCAATGTTCCTGGAGAAGTGTGATTTGATACTTACCTCCCTGGGAAGAACCTCAGAGAAAGCGGGAAGTAACAACACATCATCGAAGGTGAGTCCTTCCGCGGCAATTTTATCCTGGGCAAACGACATTGTATGATAATTTGGTTATTTTTAAATGTGGCAAAATTACAAAAAAAAAGCTTAGCAGATCGACAGGAAATCCGCCAGATTTTATCAGGTACCTGGGGATATGATGAATTCCGTCCCCTGCAGGAGGAGATCATCCTTTCCGTCCTCTCCGGAAAGGATACTCTGGCCCTGATGCCCACCGGGGGAGGGAAGTCTGTCACCTTTCAGGTTCCGGCCCTGGCCATGGAGGGGATCTGCATTGTAATTACCCCCCTGATTGCGCTAATGAAGGACCAGGTGGACCAGTTGCACCGGCTA
>DAOWNM010000112.1 GCA_030642565.1 Bacteroidota bacterium
CATTACCAGGTTTCCCTCAGTGTCATACTTTTTCCAGTTTTTTTCCCTGATACCCAACTCATAATACTGTTCCTTTTTCAGGGTGCCATCCGGATAGTAATACTTGTGCCTCTTATCCGGATTCCCCTGTGAATAGGAGCCTTCATATTTCAACTCCCCATTGGAATAATAATAATTCCATGTACCTTCCCTTAGTCCTATCACATAGCTTCCTCTCTCTTCGTGATCCCCAACCTGGTAAATCCACTCTCCCTCTTTTTCTCCACCAATATAATCTCCCTTGGTAAGAATTTTTCCCACTGGATCATACTCCACAAACATCCCGTCCTCTCTTCCATTGAAATAGCTCTCCTCCCTCCATTTGTTTCCATTTGGATAGTACCAGTTCCAAATTCCCCTGTACCTGTCTTTTTCAAATTTTCCTTTCTGTTCAATTCCTCCTTTGCTAAAATAATAGGTCCAGTTACCCGATCGCTGATTGTCTAAATAGTTTCCTTTCGCCCTGACCTCTCCCGTAGGATAAAAATTGGTCCAGTTACCTTTCCGTTTTCCCTGTTCATCTATAATACCTTCTGAAACCTTCTGACCCAGTTCATTATAGAGATAGGCATTCTCAACTACTCCTGCAGTATCAAAAAACCGGTGTATTCCCACCGGCACTCCTTCTTTGTATCCCCCGGTAAAAATGAGTCTTCCTTCCCGATCAAAAGTACTCTTCATATCCAATATCTCTTTTAGATCCTCATCAATCTCCTCCATAATCTTACCACGTTCATAACGGAGGGCCATAACCAGTTCTCCCCTTCCATCAAACTCCCTGTAGTAGCCGTGAAGCTGGTTATCCAGGTAATGTTCTTCCTTTTTTATCTTCCCGTTTTCATAATAATCCCTGAAAGTTCCCTGTCTGTTTCCCTCTTTATCCGTTCTGTTCAGACGTTCCCTGTCTACCACATAACTGTTCTTGTACTGCACCACGGTAATCAACGTGCTATCTTCTGAAAACTCTCTCGATAATCCCTGTTTTTTTCCGTTTTTATAAAATACAATTAACTTTAATTCTCCCGTAGGATAATAGTAAAATGATTTTCCTTCTTTCTTTCCCATCACATACAACTCACTGGAAACCAGGGTAGGTTGTCCTGGATTTTGGGGATTATTATAACTGTATCTGTTTGAATATCCGCTCTTCTCTCCAATCTTATAACTGATACACTCCGTCAATTCACCCGCCTGATTATAAAAATTCCACAGACTGTCCAGTAAAAAATTTGTTCGTTTTCCTTCCGATTTTATAACTCCGGTTACATAATATGTTTTCCAGTACCTGTCCGGTTTCCCATCTCTCATTAGTCCCTCACTCGACACCTGGTTGTTCGGATAAAAGAACTGAACGAAACTGCTATCATATGCTTCTCCCTGGCCGGCTAACTGCATATTTATCAATCCTAAAAAAAAGATTGATAACACATATTGAAAAACCCTTTTTAACATGAATATACCTTATAATTGAAGACTGTTTGATATTTCAATCATTCTGACAATTGACCCCCGTGCTTTATCCATCAAATCCTGTTCCAAAGTTATTTCAGGAAGCTCATACTTCAAAGTATTATAGATCTTTTTAAGAGATATCAGTTTCATATATTCACAATCGTTACATGCACATGTCGAATCCTTGGGTGGTGCAGGAATAAAGAGTTTTTGCGGACTGGCCTTTCTCATCTGGTGAAGAATTCCAGATTCCGTTGCCACAATATATGCATTCCCACTGTGCCTGATCGTATAATTCAACAGAGATGTGGTAGAGCCAATATGATCGGCTACAATCAAAATCTGTTTTTCACATTCTGGATGTGCAATTATTTGAGCATCAGGATTTTGTTGCTTCAACTCAAGAATTCTTTCCAGACTGAACTCCTCATGTACATGACAGGCACCATCCCAGAGAACCATCTCTCTCCCTGTCATGCTTTTGATATAATTGCCCAGATTCCTGTCCGGTGCAAATAAAATTTTCTCATCTTCAGGTAGACTCTCAACTATCTTAAGTGCATTGGTAGAGGTGCAGATTATATCGGTTAACGCCTTGATTTCTGCTGTGGTATTCACATATGATATCACAGTGTGTTCCGGATATCTCTCTTTAAATGCTGCAAAATCTTTTGGAGGACAGGAATCGGCCAGTGAACAGCCAGCCTTCAGATCAGGAATCAAAACCTTCTTTTCCGGTGCCAGTATTTTAGCTGTCTCAGCCATAAAATGTACTCCGGCAAAAAGGATTATATCTGCTTCTGTATCTGCAGCCTGTTGCGACAACCCCAGGCTGTCCCCAACAAAGTCGGCCATATCCTGTATATCACCCTCCTGATAAAAATGAGCAAGTATTACCGCATTCTTCTCTTTTCTCATACGGTTAATCTCATCAACAATATTGATCGACTTATCCACATCAAGGTCTATATATCCTTTTTTTTTCATTTCAGATTTATTCACAATACTCATAATATATATATAATCATATTAAATAATAAATCTTTCTAATGATGATGATAGGCGGTTGATTCTGTTTTAAAAAAACAGAAGGTATCTTTGCATAATCAAGTATTGAATGGTTTAACACACTCTATTAACAATCGGGATATTTGTTAAGTTCTGAACAGAGGCATATTACAAAATAATTTAACATCGGTTAACATCGGTTAGATTTGATAAAAAGACCTTCAAAACAAAGAGACTGACGGTTGATAATATGTTTATCATTCATGGTAAAGTTAGCTTAATTAACGGGTTTGGACAGGGGAGGTGTCACGGAACGTGTTTTTTAAAATAAATGAACAACAAATCAACAACAGGATTGTTAAAAAAGTAGAAAAATGAAAAAAACCCTGGCCATTGCTTCAGATCATGCCGGATACATCATGAAACTTTCCATGATTGAATACCTGGAGGAGAGAGGCTATGAGGTAACTGACTTTGGAACAGATTCCACCGATGCAGTCAATTATCCGGATTTCGGACACCCTCTGGCTGAAGCGGTTGAATCGGGCGAGTTTAGCCTGGGCATATCTCTTTGCGGAAGTGGAAACGGGATCAATATGGTTACCAATAAACACCAGGGGATTCGGGGCGCATTATGTTGGAACAGAGAGATTTCCATATTAGCAAGAAGCCATAATGATGCAAATATCTGCTCCTTACCAGCCAGGTATATAGACATAGAGATGGCCAGGGAGATTGTGGATGCTTTTCTGGAAACAGATTATGAAAGAGGCAGGCACGATATCAGGATTAACAATATACCCATACAGAAATAGAAGATGTTATCCAATACAAGCAAATATGCTATCAGGGCTTTGATCTATCTTGAACTCTACTCTTCACCTGAGAAAAAAGAGGGAATTAAAAACATTGCCGGAGAACTTGATATTCCATCTCCATTTCTTGGAAAGATTTTGCAGGTGCTCGTAAAACAACAACTACTTGGTTCAACCAAGGGTCCGCATGGTGGCTTCTATCTTAAAAAGCCGGCCATTGATATTACAATAATGGAGGTAATTGATATTATGGACGGAAAGGAATCTTTTGATAGTTGTGTGATCAGAACCACCCCATGTGATGATAGTCGACCCTGTAGCCTGCACCACAAACTGGCCCCTTTAAGAGGGAAGATAAAAACTATTTTTAGCACAGAAACCATTGCCGATCTGGTGTCGGAATTAAGAGAAGGAAGAGAACGAATCAGGATTTAAGGAAGCGGAACAGCCTGAATCCACCGATAAACCGATAGGCCAGATAACCAGCAAAAAGACCCACTAGATTTGCCAGCAAGTCGGTCCATTCTGCTCCCCGGGTTACAACAACGGTGGCCTGTAAGATTTCAATCAGCCCGCTGAGTAGAAAGATTCCCGCAATAATAAACAGGTGATATACAAAACATTGACGGTTACACCGACTCTCCATCAGCGCAACAAAACCAAGCGAGGTATACATGGAAAAATGGACAATCTTATCAAAAAAAAGGATTGAAAAAAGAGGAGTATAAGGCACTCTACTACCGGGAACAAGGCTCAACAGAGCAATAACAATGACCAGTAGGATAGAAAATTTATATTGGAACACGTACCTTAGCATATCCGGAATGTATTCATAAGCCACAACAAATATGATAATTATTTTGTAATGAAAGTAGATGAGCTGCTCGCTTTACTGGGCGGAGAGAAAATCGACACATGGTTCGACCTGGGGCTTTTCCTTGATCGTTTCAAGGAGGATCGGGTCTATCCATCCATTCACCTGGATGGACCATTCGATGATTTCAAGGAGGGGTTCAGAACCGGAGGTGTGGCATTTCTTACATTTCACTATATGGTGGATGGGGTGACGATTGAGGTGGATAAATATGCTTCTCTGATGAGACGCAATATTCCCGGAATTCCAATTCACTATATTGCAGGGGAGATCCATTCTAAAACAGCACCTTTTATACAGGAGGATTATATACAGAAGGTAATACCGGAACTGGTTGGGTTTAATGAATGGGAGTTCTACCATGACTTCTACTTCAACAAACTTGAAAGGGGAGAGACTGTTTATAATGCACTTATCGGAAAGTTGTGGGGCCAGACCATTGATATTGTGGAAAAACTGGGTCATTATATAGAGGAACAGGGAATCAACCTGTTCTATATAATCAATGTATGTTCCAACCCGGGGAATGTGGCCTATGCACTGGCTCTGGTGCTCCTGTCCGAATTTCTAAAGATTCCGGTGATAAATAATAACCACGATTTCTACTGGGAGGGCGGAATGTGTTTTTCCGACAGGGAGAAGACAGGGACACCAAAAGGACCACGGGATTTCTTTTTTACCAACTGTCACCTGGGGGAGATCTTCTCGATTATTGAAATGCTCTATCCATGGCAATCACGTACCTGGATCAATGTGAATATCAACAGGGGACAGTCCGAACACCTGATCCGGATCAATGGGCACAATCCGGTCAACGTGATGGAGATAGGTACCGCAGTGGATACAACACTCTACACCAAAGGAGATAAGCGAAAAAACATCAATACATTTCTTCAGGTGGAGAAGATTCTTTCGAGATACAGGGAGCAGCTTGTCAGCTATTCGGTTGAGGATGTGCTTACAGGGGGGTTGGTGGCGGAGAAGAACCCAAAACCAATTTTAATAGGGGAACGCACTGCGCCGATGGAACAGTTTATAGGGGAGAATATCATTCTTCTGCAGCCAACAAGAATTATCTCAAGGAAAAGGATAGAGACCTCATTCAATCTGCTATTGAAAATATTCCAGGAGGAGGAAATGATATTGAGGTTCAGAAAAACCTCTCACCTGAAGATGACCTTGCTTATTACCGGACCTATAGCAACCGGACACTTTGGTTATTATATAAAATTGATAGAGAGGTTCAGGAGTCTTCTGAACGAAGTGGCTCCCGAACTGAAGCAGCGGGTCTACCTGGCACTGTTGTTTGGAGAGTTGGACCATGAAGATTTCAAGGCGAGATATGAGAACCCCATAGGTATTGCGGAGCTCTATAATATCTCTTCCCTGGTGTTGCTGCCCAGTAAAACCGAGGGGCGTGGACTGCCCATTATTGAGGCGACAGCCTGTGGCACGCCCATTTTTTGCCGGAGGTATGAACCCGAAAAAGTATATTCTGAAGTGATTGGTGAACACCTGGAAGAGCGAGATCGTTTGAAGGTGCTGGAGTTCAAAGGGAAGAGAATCACGGATAGCATCGTGAAGCGGATCATCGACAGGATCTTTTTTCCGCACCGCTATACTGATGAAATCAGGCACAACCAGCGGGTGGTCCACAAGCGATACAGCCTGGAGGCACTCAATGACAATTTGTATCAGATACTGCACCGGCTGTTCCATCAGCTCAGGGGTAATGAAAAGATCCTGAGAATTGTTCACGAAAAGCTGGATGATTACAGGGAGATGGTAGGATTTTCCAATGAGGACCTCGAAGCATTGCTGGATACCAGGCACAGGCAGTATCTTCCCGGTTATTCGAAGCTTTCTTTTATGTTTATGTTGAAATCGCTTATTGATCCCAGTTTTTTTCGTATAGAACAGCAGCGGATCAAGGGTATGGCCTTTCACTTTTCCCGCGCCATTATCAGCAACGATCCTGATTCAGAATATGTTCCCGAAAAGATTATATTCCGGTTTTATAATGCTGTAGAGACGCTGTTCGAATACAGAGAGGGAACCAGAAAGATCCAGCACGACCACTCCATGGCTTACCGACACCGCAACAGGCACCACTATCCCTACCAGGACTACACCTTTCAGGAACTAACCGGGCTGATCAATCTACTCTATATCGGAATAGTACAGCCGACACCCCTCAATAAGGTGGACCTGAGCCCACAGTTTTTTACAGACTGGAACCTGGCATTGATGCAGCTGACAGGAAGCTCTTACCTGGCCATTGATAACAGGAAGCGACTGATAGAACAGCTCAGGGACAACCGACCCATTGCCTATTTTCCAGGGGCGTATATCATGTATGAACTGGATTTTTTTGCCCTGCAGTCGATCCGGTCGAGATTGCATCTTCCCCTGGAGGAGATGATCACCCGGGAGTTACTGGAGAGAGAGGCAGCGAAGCTAAAACCAGTCTATATTTTTGCCCAGGAAAAAAATCTCGGAAAACAACTAAATAAGGATGAGATCACCGACTATATCATCAATGGCCTTTCAGAGGAGCTGAAGCTGCTCTATGAGTTCAAGGTGATCCAGATTATTCGTACGAAACAGGTATGTGTGGGCATCCATTTTCCCCAACTGGGAAACCGGGCGCTGAAGGTGTTGAGAATGATCAAGGATCAAAATGGTTATATCCTGACCAATCGCAGTAACGCTTCTATGATGACCGACCTGGTTGATATGGACCGGTTTCATATTGGAAAAGTCTCTAATGAGTTTACGGCTCATATGATGGGAATCCCTGTTTTCAGTGGTTATATACAGTTTGTGCCCGCAGGGGTGAGGGCCACCCTCTCTTATCCCACGCCTGTTCAAACCGCGAAAGATTTTGACCGGGGGATGAAAAGCGATCTATATAAACGGATTGTAAAAAAGCTGGGAGAGGAGGCTCTTTTAGCGGCTGTTAAGGAGGATGCAGTCAACAACGGAAGTCCATTAAAACATGTGCTTACCTCGCTGGACAGGCGGGAAACAAAAGTGGAACAACCGGTCACCTTTGGGTTTCTGAGCGGCACCTTTGCCGACGGCATGCCTTACAATGGCGCCATAGCAACCTTGAATTTCAAAAAAGAGAAGTGGGATTTTGCGGCTGTTTCCACCACTGGTAAACCCAAGACAGTTAGCCAGTTTGTGAATGCGTTTAAGAGGCAAACGGGCAAAGCAGCAGAGATAGCCTGGAACGGCGGATATATATTAAATCCTGAACTGGTAGGAAAACTTGGACTGCCGGAAACCTATATTGGTTCACCCCTGGGGCTTTTGATTACAGAAGGAAGGATGACCTCAGCCCCCCTCTTTAATAAACCGGCACTGCTTATTTATAAAGATGGTTCCATTGATATTCAAAGGGTAAATAGCAGCGGTGGATTAAAGGTTTTCTGGAGAGAGAATGAAATACAGTTTGATAGTAGTGCATATAACATTGTTGGGAACGGGGGAACCCCGGCCTATTATGACCTGCTCTATCCGGACGATATCATAGAGGGAGACGGGAGAACCATTATCCGTCTTTCCGGGAATGTGGTAAAGGAGGTCCTGAAAACCAGAGAAGGAGAACAGGTGCCGATTGTCCCGGTGGGACTTACCCTGGCCATGAATCCATCAGATGTTCCGGTGGGGTTAAAACCGGGGGAGTTACTGGACCTTATGATTCCTGGTCTGGAAGAGGTGATGCATGCAGTGGAGGCCGGGCCTTTGCTTCTGGACCAGGGCAAGTGTGAAATTGATATGGAGGTTGAGGGGTGGAAAAGCACCAACTCGATTCGTACACAGGCCGCCAGGCTGGATTATACAGAGATGCGCGGACCTAAAATTGCTGTGGGAATCAACCACAGGAACGAACTGGCTGTGCTGACTATTAACGGGAGGATCAGGGAGTCGGTGGGTGCCACCCATCACGATATGGCAGAGATCCTTCTAAAACACGGGATGGAACGGGCCATGGGTTTTGATCCTGGCGGCAGCAGCACCCTGGTGGTGGACGGGACC
>DAOWNM010000053.1 GCA_030642565.1 Bacteroidota bacterium
CAGTGACCAGGTATAGGCTCTTCATCGCCTCCAGCGGGGTATTTTCAAGCACCCTGTAAATGGATAAATAGACAGAACGTTTCGGTTCCCCATCCGCATAAGGAACAAGTCTTTCATTCAAGTAATCCATTGGGAGGTTCTTCATCTTGGCGATGTCTAACTCCAGGAAGATGGCCTGACCACGCAACCTTTTTTTGGTACCAACTGCAAGATAGTTGCCAAATTCGGCTGGCGGAAGATGTGATGCTACCAGCGACTCGGGGGTAATGGAGAGGTATACGAACTGTTTCATGACGGTTGGTTTTTAAGATGGGAAAAGTAAAATGGGCAGATTGGACTCCTGTAGTATTTTCTTGAATAGATTGGGTTTGAAGAGTTTCTCAAATATTCCTCGTTTATGGACGGTAAATGAAAGAAGATTTATCTGGTTTCTGTCTGCAAAATCTTTAATACCATGATAAATATTTTCATCTTCAATTAACCGGCATTGAATATTGTGTTGACCATACTCCTTCTTTAACTGCACGTTTAACTCATCCATTCTCTCTTTTTCAGCGGGATTATGAGCCGTATCGATATGAATACATGTTATCTGTTTATCGAAAGGTTCCACGATCTTCAATAATTGCTCCAGAGAGTGATGATCTTTCTCGTTATAATCGGTCGCATAAAGAATGTTTACATGCTCAAAATCCTCTTGAGAACAGGGGCCCGGGATGGCATATACAGGAATTTCTAAACCACTGAGTATTGAATTTACCAATCCAGTGAGTACACTTCTGGAATCTTCTCTTCTTCCTATGGTTCCAAGCACAATAACATCGGGCTTGTATTTTTTGCTGATTACTTTAATTTTTCCAATGATATTTCCCATCACTATTGAGGAGTGGATTCTTACATCTTGTATCTTTTGACTGCCCATGTAAGCCTTCATTTTATGGGTAAAATCGACTATTTCGGTTTTTGCTCTCTTCTCCGTTTCCTTTAAGGTAGCCTTCAAATAACTCAAGTATGTGGCCGATTCTTTAATGCTTAGATCAGCTACTGGATCTTCGTAGACATGCAGCAATTTAATTTCGGCTTTGATTTTTTGTGCCAGATGAATGGCATAGTAGCAGGCGTATTCCGAACCCTTCGAGAAGTCGGTTGGAACGATTATTCTTTTTGAAAGATTGGTTGGTTCGATTTTCTCAATATCCATTCCATGTTCCTCTTTAATATTCAACATGACCTGGATGGCTCTTTCCACATCTTCTTCTTTAACCTGGACACGGACTTCATCCCATTTACTTTCGGTAGTGCTGATAATGGCAAAAAAGCAATCTATGTTTTCGTTCTCAAGTTTTTCCTTGAGGAAATAAGCAGTTTTTGACTGCTCATATGTGGCGAGTGTGACTAATGTGGGCATGGCAGTAAGTTTTTGCTAAAGGTCCTTTATTAACAAGAAAAACGAACGCGCATTTTGTTTACTTAAATCCCCATTTTTTTATGGAAAAGTATGAAGGTGCAGTTTCCGTCCAATGGTATTTTTGACAGCGCACGGTAATGATCTCTGCCCCTGCTGCGTATACCGATAACCGCCACATTAGCTGTGCTATTGGGACTGTACCAATTCAAAGGGCTCAAACAATCCGTAATCCAGTAGAAAATATTCAAAAGCCGATGGTATATTATCAGGTGCTTTATTCCAGGAGTGTGGCCCAAATATCCAATTGTCATTGCTGTTGTAGAAAAAACCAAAGCTGTTTTTCAGGCTTCCGGTCACTTTTACAACGACTTCATTTTCACCCTCTTTCAAGAAAGAGGTCACATCCAGCTCATTGGGCTGCCAGGCAATGACCCCGGCCGATTCGCCATTTACCATCACTTCAGAAATGGAACCATTCCAGTTTTTCAACCGTACTTTATACATAGTGTTTTCGGACTTTTTCAGGTTGAAACTTTGAGAATAGGCCACTTTTTGAGAATAGAATGGCAAACCGGCTTCACGCCACGATCCCAGTTGGCTTATATTTCCATCGGCAATTTCAAATCCTTTTTTGCCAGGGACCACAAGAAAATCACCCAATAAATAGACAGGCATTACTTCAGCCAAAATATGCATTCTCGGAGCTTTCAGGGTAATTGTATTTCTGCCCTTCTTCAGGAATTCACCCACTGCAAACACCGGAAAATCTTTATCAATCCAAAAATCACCCTCCTGTGCTAACAGATTCTGACCATTCATGCTTACCTGCCATAAATCGGGACGTTCTATTACTGCACGAATTGATTTCAATGCGGCTGCACTCAGGTTTCTGTTTATTTCAAAATGGTAACTGGCTTCGAAACCGGAACTGGAATCAAATAGAGAATCCAGTACCAGATAATCCTTTTTATACTGAATTTTATGCTGCCAGGGGTTTCCCATTTCGATTCCATTTTCCTTGAACAGTCCAATAAGTGCATCCATAAAATAGATCTCTTTTTTGTCTGATTTTGAGGTCTTTAAATCAAGATAATTTATCATCAGAATGTTGTCTGATTCACGCTTTACCTTCACTTTACCATCGCCATCCACCAGCTTTTCTGTTTTTGGAAGTCTGTATGCTTTAAGCTTATCCGGCTTCTTGTCGGTAATCACAAACAGTGCGCTGCCTGCAGGATCCAATTCAACATTAAAAGAAGTTTTCCCATGTTCAATGTGGCTCGGATAAGCAAATTCTTCACCGTTCAGTAAGTCAAGTTTAATGACATATTTTCCCTGAACAGAGACTTCTGCCTGAGCATTTTTCCTCTTATGTGAGTTTACCATAAAAAGCAATTGCCCGTCGTCAAGCACTCTGCGTTGATGATACAGCATGCCATTTTTGGTTTGATCCTTTATTTCGAACTCATCATTGTGAAGCATTTTTAGTGCAGCTGGATCTTCCAGTTTGCTCAAAAAAATCCATTGTTCCGCAAATTTTGTTGCCAACTCATCTGCTCTGGAAGATACCTCACCATCAACCCGGGAAATATTCCGGTTAAACGATAGAATTTTCCCTCCTTTTTCCAGATAACCCGCAAGCAATTCAACAGTAGAACCATCCATATTTTCCATTTCTGCAGGGATCACTACCAAAGAATAATCGCGCTGGCCAACGGTCAGCTTATCGCCGTTTACACTGCCCAATGTTTTCATTACATATTCGGAACCAAGGTCATATTCGAGATGCTGCTGTTCCATCCGGTACACAAAATTCTTAAAGCCATCCCGAATCCCGTATATCGCAGGATTCTTTGCTTTTCGTGAAAAGTACATCCGTGCGGAGGTGGTGGGTTGAAGTACCAGGGTTCGATTCATTTGTTGCCCGGCGGACATGGCCATACTTACGCGCCCAATGTAATCGCCCATTAATTTATAGTATTCCCACCATGGTTCATGATAAGAAAAAGAGGGGGGATAATCGAACTTACGAACACCATTGAGCGAATAATATGAGAGATGTTGATTTACAAAGTTAACGCCCAGTACACATTGCCAGTCAACCAACCTTTTTTGCTCTTCAAAATTCATTTCCCAGCCTCCGCCTCCGTAGGTTTCACTTAGTGTGCGAATTCGTCCGGCCTGGTTGGCAGCACTTCGCAACTCGCGTATGGCACGATCGTTACCAAATTGTTTGCCTAAACCGGCGGTGTCCAGGCGATTTCCAAGCATATCAACGCCTGGTTGCTGGTGCCAGATATAAAAAGCAGCTTCATCGAATCCATGCGTAGGCTCCGGCCAACCGTGTTCCCAATAGTGACCTGTCCATCTCAAATCGTTTTCATCGCAGTATTTACTCCACGGTTTTGCCCAACGGTCGATAAATAGTTCAAGAATAAGTTCATAATAGTCGTGACGAACCTTTTTCCAATTTTCGGTCTCTTCGACCAGAGAAGGCAGGTTTGTTTTTAAATCGTATCCCCAGCGCTCCTGAAAAGCATCCCATAAATCGGGGGTCCACCGCATCATGGTGCCCCTCGACATGGCGGCTTCAAGGTTGGGTTCGTCGGTAAAAATACCTGGTAATGTTTTTCCAAAATCGGCACTATTCTTTTCATAACCATTGGTCATGGTTACCTCCAGGAATTTTTCGGTTACACCCGGGTACAAAAGGTCGATATATGAGAATCCCCCATACCAGGGCGATTTCGCCGGATAAGTTTTGTCAAAGAGATAGTAAGTGCCATTTTTCCCTTTCTCACTTTCAATGGAGTTTGTAATATCAACAAACTCATCTCCACTTTTTTTCAAAACAACTTCCAGATCATCAGATGGAAAATCATCCACCGTCTCCTGAACATACAATTTTAACCCGGTTCCGTGTCTGTAAGAATCGGGCATTTCTGCCGGAACATGACCACCTGCAAATCCTGATGGATATGAATTTTCATCGTATATCCATACTTTCATATCCAGCTCTTTCGCTTTTTGAACGGTGAAATCGAAAAGATAAAACCACTCATCAGATAGATACTCGGTAAGTAAACCGGGGCGCGGATGCACAAAGACACCACCAATTCCGGCCTTTTTAAACTCCTTCATCTGAAAATCAATTCCCTCCTTGGTAATTTGTTCATTCCAGTCCCAAAGTGGTGCACTGCGGTATTCCGATGGAGGATCGGCAAACAGGGTTCTCATCTCTTCTATAGAATGGATGCCGTCTGCAACAGGTTTTGGACTACAGGCAAAAGCAAGTACCAGCAATGAACCTATTAAAACATTGGTTAGCAGATGAGTTCTTTTCATAGTTCCTAAATTTAATTTATATCTTGATCAATGTTCTAACTTAATGCTGTTTTTACATGATAAAACTGTTAACATCCCTGATATTCCTTTTCATTTTCACTGTTTCCTGGTCACAGGAGAATGCGGATAGCGCGAAATCCAAATTTGAAGCTGCGGCAACCATTAGCCTGAATAGCAATATCACCCTTCTCCCGGGTTCAAATGGAATGCGGGATTGGCTTATACAATATAAAACCAGCTAATTATGCACACCTACATCAATCTGAAACCAACCACCAACTGAAATGAAAAATGCCCTTTTTCTGCTACTAGTCGTTGCGGTAATCACCGGATGCAAGGACAAAAACACTGAAATTCCATCCATCGATCCGGCCTTCATAAACTATATTTCCGGATTTACCAGCGGGGTGATTTCAGCCGGCTCCAACCTGGCTATCTCCCTGGTATCGGACCTGCCTGAAGCCATAAGGGAGCAGGCGCTGGGCCTTGAGTTGCTTGAATGCAAGCCATCGGTAAAAGGAAGCTACAGATGGATCGATAGTCGAACGCTGGAGTTCACTCCCGCGGAGATGCTGAAGCCCGGGACGGTGTATCAATGCAAGTTTCAGTTGCATAAACTGATGGAGGTGCCGGATCCGTTAAAGACACTGGAATTTCAGTTTCAGACCATTCAGCAGGCCCTTTTTGTGGAGTTGAAAGGTCTGAACAGCCTGGACGATAAAGATCTGCAATGGCAACAGCTAAGAGGCAACCTGAAAACGGCAGATTATGCCGATATGGAGTTGGTGGAGCATGTGCTGACAGGCTCACAGGATGGGAAATCACTTCAGATTAGGTGGACCCATAACAGTGAGGGGACCAGTCACGAATTCACCGTCGACAGCATCTTTCGTACCAAAGAAAAGGAGCAGGTGTTGGTCCGGTGGGATGGCAAAGTTATACAGAGTGAGGACCGGGGGGAAGAGGTGGTAACCATTCCTCCCCTGGGCGATTTCAAACTGATGAATACCCATGTCAGGCAACAGCCCGAACAGTATATCAGCCTCTTCTTTTCGGACCCTATCAGCAAATCACAGGATCTGCGGGGCCTGATCTACCTGGAGTCGGGAGAGGATGTAAAGCTTGAGTTGGAAGGTAGCCAGGTGAAGGTGCATCCCACCTTCAGGCTCCAGGGGACCAAAACGCTGGTCGTCAATGGTGCCGTAAGGAATACGCTCGACTACAACCTCATTGAATCTTACAAAAAGAAAGTAACATTTACCAGCATCAATCCCGATGTGAAACTGATCGGCGACGGTGTGATCCTTCCGGGAACCGATGGAATGATCTTCCCTTTCAAGGCGGTTAACCTGAAAGCGGTGAATGTACGGGTCATCAAGATCTTTGAGGACAATATCGGACAGTTCTTTCAGGAAAATCAGTACAGTGGGGACAACGAAATAAAACAAGTGGGACGGATGATTGTGAAAAAGGAGGTGGCACTGACCTCTGATGATCCCATCGACTACGGGATCTGGAACATATTCTCCCTGGACCTGGCAGAACTTATAGAGACCGAACCCGGTGCCATTTACAATGTGTCGATCACCTTCGACCGCTCCCAGGCACTTCTTCCCTGTGCCGCAGGTGGTGAGCAGGAAGAGTTGAAACCTTTCAAGGAGGACCGGGAGGTGGAACGATTCAACGATCCGCCCACCGGGAATTACTACTGGGGGTATGATTACTACGAGAATTACAACTGGAGTGAGAGAGAGGATCCCTGCACAGACTCCTATTATACCTATAAGAAGAGCAGGAACGAAGCATCGAGAAATGTGCTTGCCTCTGACCTGGGAATCATTGCCAAGGGAGGTAGTGGTACAGCGCTGTTTGTGGCCATAACCAGCCTGGTAAGTACCGAACCCATAAGCGGTGTTGAGGTGGAGATATACAACTACCAGAACCAGCTGATGGAGGTGCAACAGACCGACCAGAAAGGGATGGTGACCATTCTGCTCGAAAAAAAACCTTACCTGTTGGTTGCCACGCACGGACCCCAGCGAGGGTACCTGCGACTGGACGATGGCTCGGCCCTCTCCACCAGTATGTTCGATGTGGCGGGCAATAAGAACCCAAAAGGAATCAAAGGGTTCATGTATGGTGAACGCGGGGTGTGGAGACCAGGCGATTCCATCTACATGACCTTTGTGCTGGAAGATCAGAATGAAGTTCTTCCCGATAACCACCCGGTGCGGTTTGAATTGTATACTCCGGAAAACCAACTCTATCTGAATAAAACCAGCTCGACCGGACTCAATGGGGTGTACGATTTCAGGACCGCCACCGGGGCAGATGCACCCACCGGGAGCTGGCTGGCCAAGGTCAATGTGGGAGGTTCCACTTTTACCAAGACTGTAAAAATCGAAACGGTCAAACCAAACCGGCTGAAGATCAACATCGATTTTGGCAGTGAGATACTGAAAAGCGGACCGGTGGCCGGAAAACTGAATGCCAAATGGCTGCATGGAGCCGTGGCCAGGAACCTGAAAGCCGATATTGAACTGGACCTGAGTTCTACCACCACCAGCTTCAAAGAGTACCAGGGGTATGTGTTCGACGATCCTGTTAAGAGTTTCGAGGCCGAAGAGGAGATGGTTTTCGATGGGAAACTGGACAGTCTTGGAAATGCCAGTTTTGTCCCCGGTATTGAGGTGGGAGATGAGGCTCCGGGTATGCTGCAGGCGTTCTTCAAAACCCGGGTATTTGAGAACTCGGGCGATTTCAGTGTGGATCGGTTTCCTTTGTTATACTCACCGTTCAGTAAATATGTAGGTGTGAAAATACCGGAGGGTCCGGGCTGGAACGGGGCCCTCTATTCAAATGAGACCAACCTGGTCCCCATCGTTACCGTGGATGAATCGGGAAAACCGGTGGATATTGCAAATCTCACCATTGAAATTTACGATGTGAAATGGAGATGGTGGTGGGACAGGGATGAGTATGATAACCTGGCCTCCTATGTTAGTAACAGGAGCCGGAACCTGATCAAAAGGGACAAAATAAGTACGGTGAACGGGAAGGCCATGTACGAAATGAATTTTGGTGAGAACCTCTGGGGACGGAAACTGATTCGGGTGACCGATTCCCGGGGAGGACACAGTACCGGTCAGACGTTCTATCTCGATTACAGGGGCTACTGGGAGACCGCATCCCAGGAAGGTCCCGGAGGAGCTGAAATGCTCTCATTTACGACAGATAAAAAAGAGTACGGGGTTGGGGAGGAGATTGCCCTGAACCTGCCCGAAATTGAGGAGGGACGGGCCCTGGTAAGTATTGAAAACGGATCGGAGATGCTTCGTACCTTCTGGGTTGAATCGCCGGTAGATGGTCCGGTAACCATCGAGGCCACAGCCGAAATGGCACCCAATGTCTTTATCAATGTTTCTCTTATTCAGCCCCATAAAAGCACCACCAACGACCGACCCATCCGCCTGTACGGCATCCAGTCGGTCAATGTGGTGGACCAGCATACCATTCTGACTCCGGTGTTGCAGATGCCAGATGTGCTTGAGCCCGAGCAGGAGGTGGAATTTAAGGTGTTGGAACAGGAGGGAAGAGCGATGACCTACACGGTGGCCGTGGTGGATGAAGGGTTGCTCGATCTGACCCGCTTCAGAACCCCCGACCTCTGGAAGCAGTTCTACGCGAAAGAGGGCCTTGGCATTCGTACCTGGGACCTTTACAAATATGTACTTGGAGCCCTGAAGGGAGAGATGGCCGGACTGCTCTCCATTGGAGGGGATGAATTTATTAAGCAGGACGACAAGAAGAACAACAACCGTTTTAAACCGGTGGTGAAGTATTTCGGACCCTTTGAACTCAAGGCGGGAAAAAGCAACAACCACACCTTTACCATGCCGAATTACGTGGGGTCGGTGAAAACCATGGTGGTGGCGAGCCACAAGGGAGCCTACGGTAAAGCTGAAAAAGCGACACCGGTGAAAAAGCCCCTGATGGTGCTTGCCACCCTTCCCCGGATGGTTAGTCCGGCCGAGACAGTTACTCTGCCTGTCACAGTATTCTCCATGGACCCCAAAGTGAAGAGTGTAACCGTTGAGGTAAAAACAAATGGGTTGTTCACCGTTGAGGGTTCCTCAGTTCAGAAAATCACTTTTGAGAGGGAAGGCGACCGGGTGGTGGACTTTACCCTGAAGGTGGACCGGAGCATTGGTGCCGGGAAAGTGGAGGTCATTGCAAAGAGCGGAAGCCTGAAGGCCAGCGATGTAATCGACCTGCAGGTTAGAATGCCCAATCCCCGTATTGCCAGAACCATTAACGATTTGGTGGAGCCGGGCAAGAGCTGGACAACTACTTATGAAGCGGTTGGACTGGCAGGGACAAACAACGGGGTGCTGGAGGTATCTGTCCTTCCTCCCATGAACCTGGAGCAGCGGCTGAAGTACCTGATGATGTATCCGCACGGATGTGTGGAACAGATCACCTCGGCTGTGTTCCCGCAACTGTTTCTTCAAAGGCTTATCGAGCTCGATTCAAAACAGAAGAGTGAGATACAGGATCACATCTCGGCTGGAATTAACAAGCTTAAATCCTTCCAGGTTTCGAACGGCGGACTCACCTACTGGCCCGGTTCATCTGGCTGGGTGAGTGAGTGGGGAACAAGCTATGCCGGACATTTCATGATAGAGGCAGAGGCTCTGGGCTATAAACTGCCCATCGGCTTTATGAGTAACTGGGTTAAATACCAGTCGCGAATGGCCAATAGCTGGGATTGGGAAACAAACCGATCTGGAACCCGGAGAAGCAACGAGATCAACCAGGCATACCGCCTTTACACGCTGGCACTGGCTAAAAAACCCGCGCTTGGTGCCATGAACCGCAGGAGAGAGATGAAGGAGTTACCGGTCACTGCACAATGGTCACTTGCCGGTGCCTACCTGCTGACTGGGAAGAGGGAGGTGGCCCATAAACTGGTTGCCGGACTGACCACTTCAGTCAAATTCTACAGGGAACTTTCCTATACCTATGGAAGCTCACTGCGCGATCAGGCCATAATCCTTGAAGTTATTACCCTCATGGGCGATATGGTGAATGGGAGAAAGCTGGTGAGCGAAATTGCCGAAAAGATGGCTTCCAGTGAATGGTACAGTACCCAGACCACCGCTTATGTACTGCTGGCCATTGGGAAATTCGTCGGCGAATCGGATGTCTACGGGGGTATTGGGTTTGAATATACACTTAACGGAAAGAAGCAAAATATAACTACCAGTGCTCCCATGGCGAGCATGATGCTGCCCTTTGACGGAGAGAAGGGGGGGAGCATCGCATTAAAAAACACGGATGGGCGGAACCTGTTTGTCAATGTGCAGCTGGATGGAATCCCTCTGGATAACCAGGTGAATGATGAAGCAACAGACCTCAAAATGAAGGTTCGATACTTCAACATGGAGGAAAACACCATTGATCCTTCCCGGTTGGAACAGGGGACCGATTTTATGGCAGAGGTCACGATTGCTCATCCCGGGATCAGGGTTAAATACAAAGAGCTTGCCCTGAACCAGATGTTCCCTTCGGGATGGGAAATCAGAAACCTGAGGCTGGATAACGTGGAGTCATCAAAGATGAAAAGTAAGCCTGACTACCAGGATATCAGGGACGATCGGGTGTACAGTTATTTTGGACTGGAAAAGAACGAATCCAAGACCTTTGTTGTGATGCTGAATGCGGCCTACCTGGGAGAGTTTTTCATGCCGGCGGTCTATTGTGAGGCGATGTATGACAATGGAATCCATGCCACAAAGGCCGGGAAGTGGGTGGAGGTGACCAGGCAGAAATAGGCATTTAACTCTGAGGTTGTGGATATAGTCAGATGGATGACCAGGCATAAGTACGTACTGATCGCCTTTGGAGTGATCGGCATCCTCTTTCTGTCGCTGCCGGTGGTTCATTTTGAAGATCCCACCAACACGGTCCTTGAGAATGTGGATGGAGAGTTGCTGTCGGCCCGGATCACAGTAGACGGACAGTGGCGGTTTCCCGACTGTGACAGCGTCCCACTGAAAGTCAGCCAGTGCATCCGTTATTATGAGGATCAGTATTTCCGGGCCCATCCCGGGGTGAATCCCGTTTCGCTTACAAAAGCGCTGTTCAGGAACATCAGGGAGAGAAGGATCGTGAGCGGGGGGAGTACCATCACCATGCAGGTAGTTCGCCTCTCACGGAAGGGAAAACCACGTACTGTGACCCAGAAAATCATTGAGATATTACTGTCGTTTCGTCTGGAGTTGAGCCTGGATAAGGAGGAGATTTTCCGGTTGTATGCATCACATGCCCCTTTTGGGGGCAATGTGGTTGGAATTGATGCCGCTGCCTGGAGATACTACGGCAGACCCGCTTTCAAATTATCATGGGGGGAGGCGGCCACACTGGCTGTTTTGCCCAATGCCCCTTCGCTTATCTATCCGGGGAAAAACCAGGAATTGTTGCTTGCCAAACGAAACGGGTTGCTGGAAAAACTGGAAGAGAAA
>DAOWNM010000068.1 GCA_030642565.1 Bacteroidota bacterium
CGATCTGTTCACGACCGTCCATCCACTCATCGAGCCGCTTTTCAAGGCTTGATTTTTGTTCTGACAGCGGGAGGGTATGGATGCTTAACAGCAACTCCCTGAATCGCTTCCTGGAGAATTTTTTATCCTTCTCTCCACCGAACTGATCCTCGTAACCATCTGTATAGAGATAGATCAAGTCCCCCTTCCCAAGCTCTATTTCGTGTTTTGTGAAGTCCCTTCCTACAAGTGCACCTATGCCAACGGGCATGGGATCAGCTTTGATCATTTCTATTTCACCATTCCGGATAATCGCAAGGGGACTTAATCCGCCTGAATACTGGAGTCTGGAGCGATCAGAATCGTAAACACACAGGACCATATCCATACCATCGGAAGTGGAATCTTTGTTGTCTTTTTGCCTGAGGGCATTTATAATCTCCACCTTGAGCTTATTCAGTATCGTGTCGGATTCGCCAATGCCATGCGTATTTAGCTGATCATTCAGAAGCGTGATGCCAAGCATGCTCATGAATGCACCCGGAACACCATGTCCTGTGCAATCGGCCACGGTGACCACCACTTTACTCTCTTTTTTTGCCAACCAGAAAAAATCACCGCTGACGATATATTGCGGCCGGTTCAGGACAAAACTCTCCGGAAAGATCTTTTCAAGTTCTTCGGGTGGCATGAAGACTGCCTGCTGGATCCGGCGGGCATAGGTGATGCTATCCGTAATGTTTTTATTGATCAGTTCGATCTTCTCGTTCTGTGATTTAATGGCATCACGCTGCATTTCGATCTCCTCCTTCTGTTTCACCACCTCCTCGGTTCTCTCCCTGACCCGCTGTTCCAGGAGTTGCTTTTCTTTCAGCAATGCCTCCTCTCTTCTCTTGATATAGGCAATGATCCCTATGGCAACTGCTATAATGATCAGGGCGTAAAACCACACTCTCTTCCAAATGGGTTTTGCAATTACGATGTAAAGTGCCACCGGTTGTTCATTGAAAACACCCTCCCTGTTCATGGCCCTTATTTTAAAGGTGTACTTTCCGTTGGGTAGCTTATTGAATTCTCTCTGATTTTCTGTAAAAGTTTCGGACCAGGCATTCCCGAGGCCTTCCATTTTATACTGATAGCTTACAGATGCAGGGTTCTTCAGGTTCACCCCCATAAATTGGATCCTGATATCGTGCCGCCCAGGCGGCAGGTCCAGTCTCTCCCCGGCTTCATAAGGCACATCGTTGACCATTACCGATGAAATGGAGAGTGCAGGAGGAGGCTGACTTTTCTCCATTCCTGGATCGTAGGCGAGTACACCTGATGTGGATCCAAACCACAGGATTCCGGACCGCTCTTGGAATACTGCGTTTTCATTGAATTCCATGTTCCTGTCAATTCCCACCTCTTCCTTGAATGTGCTTATGACCCCATCCGAAAGCCTGATCCTGCTCAGACCACCCCTGTGACTGACCCAGATATAGCGGTTACCATCACCCAGTAGAGAGTAACAATAATCGGAAAGAAGTCCATCGAAAGTGGTCATATTAAACACCGAGTCGCCTTCAATTTTGAAAACACCATTTCCATAAGTTCCCACCCAGATATTTCCACTCTTTTCTGTGGTGATTGATCTGATATTGAGAACACCTCCCACCAGAGGAATGGCCATCCGGGTTACGCTGTCATTTTCGATATATGCGACATTATTGCTCATGGTTGAAAGCCAAAGTCTTCCTGCTTCATCAATCGTGAGGTAATTGACTCTGTTATGGGGAAGTCCTGCATTGCTGATGGTAAACCATCTCCTGGTCCCATTTTCACTATTGATCTTGCATACCCCTCTTTCTGTGGCAATCCAGACCAGTGAATCATTAATATTGACGGCGTTAATCGAGTTTTCCAGGGATCCTGAACTGATGAAGTATTTGTTGAACTTTTCACCTCCGGACAGCATCCGAAATATGCCATTCTTCTTTGTTCCAATCCAGATGTCACCCTCGCCTGAAGCGCAAATGGCAGTAATTATTTCATCTTCAGGTAGACCATGTTCCCGGCCCGAGTATAGCTTAACCTCTCCATCGGCCCTGTTCATCCTGATAACTCCTTTGTCTGTCCCGAACCATTGGTATTGTCCGGTGATGTATATGGAGTGGATGCTGTTGCTTATGGGATCATCAAATGTATAGTAGGAATACGCTTCATCTACGAGCCTAACCAGTCCCATTCCGTACATCCCGATCCAGGTGTTTTCATCCTGGTCCTGGAATATAAATTTCACATTATTTCCGGGGAGTCCGTTCTCTTCATTGTAATTGACCGAAGCAGTATAATGACCCGTACTATCACGAATTATCTTATACAATCCCTCCCCAAATGTGGGAATCCACAGGTTCATTTCACTGTCTTCATAGATCTGTTGGGGTCCTTCAATGAACTCCTCTGTCTCAATATTCAAGGGACTGGCCTCCAGTTTAAATTCATCAGTGCTGAATGTATAGATCCCTTCATCCTGGGTGAGGATATAGATGCTCTGCTTGTCCCTTGACCTTCTGAGATCCTGTACCGCAGTTTCGGGAAGCCCCTCCAATGTGCCGATGAGCCGGAGTGTCTTGGATTCAGGAACAATAGCATATACATAAACTCCGTCAATGGAACCAACCAAACACTCACTGGATGAAAGTAACTCAAACGTAAGCATCTGACCACTGTTCCCCGGTTCTTTATACAATGTGGTCTGCAGATTGGAGCTGATCGTCCAGATTCCGCCTGACTGCGTACTGGCCCAGGTGACTCCAGCCATGCTCTTGATACAGGTAATCGAACCTTTCAATGGATCCTCCGGCAGCACTTTGACAAACTTTCGCCCGTCAAACAGGGTCATTCCGCCATTCATATGACCAAACCAAACTCCTGACTCATTGGTGTGGGAAGTGGTAATAAAATTGTCACTCAGAGAATCAGAGGTAGTAAAAACCTGGAATGCCTTTCCATTGAACCTGGCCAGGCCATCCCCGGTCCCAATCCAAAGGTAGCCCGATGCATCCTGGTCAATGGTATACACGTAAGGTTCAGGCAATCCTTTGTTCAGTCCATATTCCATGAACCGGAACTGCTGGGAATAGGTCTTGGGGAAAAGGAGAATCATCAATGCAGCAAGGGTCAAAAGAACCTGCTGGTGATGATTTTTATTTGTATCTGATATCATCTTGTAGCTATCTTTCTATGACTCTCATTCTGATCCTTGGATTGTAAACAGGGATTCCTCCAATGGGAACCACGAAAAAGGGCATCATCTCACCATACTGATTTTGAACGGTCAGCACCACATTGTTGTTATTGATCCGTTGGGTCCGGTTCTTGATAAACTGGACCTCTATGGATGTGTTTCTCTCCTCTTCAATGATCTTGAATTCTTTGTGTATCCAGTTATCTTCTCCCGATACAGGACAAAGTTCACCGTTTTTGGCCACAGAAACAATCCTGATGAAACCATCATTATCCCAGTCAAAATTGGAGATTTTTATGGATATGGTCCTGTCATCCACATAGGGATAGATCTGAGATACATTGTTCTGGTTGTTTGATAGCCTGAAAGTGTACTCAAAGGTGAACAGATTGCCTCCCTCGATCTCCCTGTTCTCTTTTGAATGGGTACTCAGATAATAGCTGTAGAGGTTCCCGTCATCCCCTGTCTCTCCCTGCGCAATAATCTTGAACACCCTGCCGTCGAACTTCTCAACATATTCGCCTTCCTGGGGATTGAATGGTCCAAAGGTGTACCACCCGTTATCATACCTGTTACTGGTTCCAAAACTTTTCGAGGCCAGCAGATTACCACTCCTGTAATTACCAACCGGATCCACGTTTTTTGCATCTTCATGTGTGTAACAGCCGTTCCCTCCGTATACAGAGAACCGGACTTTCGTATTGAATTCACCTTTCCCTTCGTCCAGTTCACCCCCCGTGTCAGGATCAAATACCCTGATGTAAATGGGTTCGGTCTGGGTGGTTGGGATCTGTAAAAAGAAGATCTGGCAAAAATCATCATCTCCCCATGAGCAGTCTGCATTGCTTCCAAAAGTAACCAGGTAGGGTATGTTCTCCTCTTCTGCCGGAGCCGATTGTGACCAGCCGGGAAGAGTGTACATCAGCATCAGGCATCCCAGGATCATCTGTACTGAAACGTTTCGTTGTAAAACTCTTTTTATGGTTGTATTTAATAGCCTCATGCCAATAATTATTAGAATCTCCTGGGCGATAGTGTTTTGGCCCTGTTAAACGGAAAATTATAACCAAGGAACAGTTCATGTGTTCCAGCATTGTATTGTCTGTATCCAAGTGAAACATCATATGAGTACCCAACAGTGATCCTATCCTGGTGATTGTACCTGATCATTCCACCCAAAGTGTTGTTGAACCGATAGAACACTCCAGTCCCGAATCTCTCTCTGTATAGCATCATTCCTGTCAGCTCCACAAAAGGGGAAGTGCCTGATGCAAGAGCCACAAGCAGAGAAGGCATCAGTTTCAAGGATTCATTGATATCGTACCTGGACGATGCTTCAAGGTAGAACACCCGGTGTGATTTACTCCATTCTGATGTCTCCCCCCCGTAAGGTGATAGGTTGCTGTTCAGAATCCGTGGAATGGAGAAGTTTACACTATAGTTCTGAAACAGAAAGTTAAAACCAAAACCAACATTGGGTTGAACCTTCATTCCGGGATCCGCTTCAAACAACAGGTCTCCCTGGTCAACCAGCTGCAACTGGCTGAGGTGAATCTGAAGGATCCGCATCTCCCCCTGCAATCCCATCATCAACTTGCTCTTATCTGTGATCTGAACTGTATATGAGTAGGCTCCGGAAAATCCTGCATGCTGTACCGGTCCCATCCTGTCGTACGAAAGTGATACACCGATCCCGGCATTCTTGTTCTTCAGCCGTGTATGGGCCATTAATAGGTTGGCTGAGGGAGATCCCTTCCAGCTGATCCACTGCTGTCTGGTATGGAACGAAAATCCGGGAATTTCCCTGTCGCCGGCAAAGGCAGGATTATACACCATGCGGTTGCACATGTACTGGTTAAAATAGACCTGTTCCTGACCTGATAGCTCCAATAATGTAAGAGAGACAATGCCGATTGCAAGCAATCCTTTATAGAGATATGTTGGTCTAACTATTTTCATACCGGATTGTGCTATTCCCTGTTCAGGTATATGGTTCCCTTTCTGATATTTAGTTCTCCAAATTTGAATATGTAGTAATAGGTACCCTCCGGAAGAACTCCGCCCAGTATACTTCCCGATTCAGGCCGCCCGTCCCAGTCATTCTCATAGTTCACCCGGTGAAACAGCTCCACACCCTGCCTGTTAAAGATCATCAATTCATTATTTGGAAAGTTTTTAATCCCGAGGATCACAAAGCGGTCATTGTATCCGTCCCCATTGGGTGAAAAACCTTCCGGTATAAACACCTCCTCTGAATGTTCATTTAATGATACCATGATCATTAATATGGAATCCAAGCATAGGTGATTATCCGTCACCCAGACCGAATAGTAACCCACTGTCATTCCGGAAGCCGCGGGTTCTGCTGAAACATAACCATCTGTTCCGGTCCAGGATACAATGTATGGGGTTGTTCCACCGGTAATCTCTAATTCGATTGCCCCGTCGTTCGCTTCATATGCAGTAAGGTGTGTGACATGATCCACTGAAGCAACCAGCAAATCCGGCTCTGTAATGGTTAAACCTGTACTTTCAGTACTGCAAAGATTGCTGTCCGTTACAGTGAGCACATAGATGCCAGGAGCTAGATCTGCAAGATCTATCTGAAAAGAGGTGTATGCACCCGGACCAGACCACTCAAAATGGTAAGGTTCGGTTCCGCCGGTAACAGTGGTGTAGATGGATCCGTTATCATCCTCAAAACAGGTGATAGAAGCAATATCGAAAGAGAGTTGGGGCAAAGGCAGGATCTTCACCTCAACACTGTCGTTCATAAGAACCTGGTATCCACTTCCCGGATCCTCACCTATGACCCGGTAGATGCCTTTCGGTTGAACCGGAGACCAGGTGACCGGGCCACCAATTCCTGGGATCGTGTCCAGCCGGATGGTATCATTGAGTAGCAGGGTATAGTAAATACCAGGTTCTGAAGCTGAAAGGGTAATTGAAACACCTGTATCGCCCTGGCAATATTCCCCTCCGCCATAGACATCATAGCGTTCGATGGTTGGTCCGGATATACAGATCTTAAATTTTCCGTTGTCGTTGTTTGCATTTTCCCATATCCTCATCCATATCTCTTCTCCCGGAGTTCTGTCAGAGAGGGATGCACCGGCCATCCTGGGATGATAAATACTGTTGTTTTCATAGCAGCCGATCAGTGTCAGATCCTCACAGGTTCCCTCATAAAGGGCCATGGCAAGCCGGTACATCCATCCGTTATTCAAGGGGTATTGTTGCTCGGTCTCCGTGTCGGTCTGGATCACGAAGGATCCTGAGATTGGAACAGTTACCTTAAACCAGACATCTCCACCCAGGTATGCTCCGCAACCGGGATCGGGTAATCCGGAATCATCAGCAATCAGGTTCGAAAATATGGAAAAATTGCAGGAATCATTGATAGTTAACTCAATAGCATCACAGGGATCATTATTTTTCACCGATGGCTCAACCAGATAAAATAATCCAGGTTGGTTTTGGTTTCGAAAGGATGCCACAATCCAGCCGGAATCCCTTGGTACACTTGAGACCCTCAGTTCATCAAGTGAGCCATTGGCCGATTCGGAGGAGGGCATCCAGGTCATGATAAAAATCTCGCGAATGGTATCCAGGGCTGCATAACTTACCGGCCCAAAATCCTGCGCACCATCCAGGAATCCCCATACCTGTGTTTCATTCCATATGAGGGAGAGGTGATGCCAGGACGCTATGCCCAGGGTGCTGCCCCTGACAAGGTCATATGTGTCACCCATTCCTGTACCCCACGTTCCTGTATTCCAAACCCTTAAGTAGACCCTGTCTGATATCGGATCTTCCTGACGGTGTGCGAAAAAATAGTCAGATGTGGACTGCGGAATCGAATCAAGGTTGATCCACATTTCGACTGTTCCTGAGTCTGTGTTGAATCCGTTTACAGGCATGGTGGCATAATCATCCACTCCATCAAAATCGATCCCGCCGGAGATCTTTCCCTCCACGAGATCATTTTCAACCATGGTTCCACCTGTGGTCCCGTGATTCATAAAAGAGGTGGCATCGCTGATCTGGGGTGCGGTGGCAGATGGGTCATCGTTCATATGCCAGACTGCAGTATACTGGTTGCTCCATACTCCAGATCCATTCCATCCGGGAGACCCTTCAGGATCGCCAAAATAGAGGAACACCTCGCTGTCTGCTGTTGCCGGAAGCAATGGGATCCGTACCCAGGCCACAAGGGTGCCGGTTACCGGATTATAATACTCAAATTCATAATCAAGGAGAGAGAGGCGATCCGGACCGGTGAAACGGAGATCCCTGCCATCTGAAAAACTTACATACCCTCCGTTGGCTGTCGATTTCAGCAATGTATCGGTGTATGAAAAGAGCATAGGAAAATCGATCAAGGGTTCAGTTCCGGGAATCATGGTTTCATGGATGATGATCTTCATCCGGTGGCTGTACCCCTCCAGCCATTGTCCATGCAACATGACCCCTCCAGGCATGGAAAACACGATGAGCAGCACTTTTAACCTCATATATGTGATTTTCCGTTTCATAAACTTCAGCTCATTTATTCCAATTCATTCAGTATAATAAACTCTACCCTCCGGTTTATACTCCTCCCTTCTTCTGTTGTATTTGATGTAATGGGTCTTGATTCGCCATACCCTTTTCCAATCAACCTGTATGCCTCCACACCTTGTTCCACAAGGTAGTCGACCATCGACTGTGCCCTCTTCTGAGAAAGGTTCATGTTGTATTCGAATGAACCCATATTATCAGTGTGTGCGGCTATCTCCAGTTTAATACCCGGATAATTCATCATAATATCCATGATACGGTCAAGGATCGGGTAAGAAGCATCTCCGATTTTGAAATCGTCAAACTCAAAATAAGCGTCTGAAAACTCACCAAATGAGCTGGTTAATTCAAGGAGCTCCTCCTCTGCAAGGTCGGCAAGCACATAACTCTTCACACTGGCATTTTCATAGCCTTTCGATACCACATCGTTGTAGATGGGATAGGTTTCAAGCACACTGCTGGCCTCACCAACCGTATAACTGTAAAGGCTGTCCTCACGGAGATATACCTCTGAAATATCGTATGCCCCGCGCAGGGGATCGAAGAGTGCCGTATCGATACTCAGCTTCGATGCTGAAGTCAGCACCTCTACCCTGAAAACGGCCTCCTTCTCCATAGCTTCCGTCATGGAATAAAGAGGACTCATAGCTAAGGGATCCACTTCATCCATTACAGGTAATTCTTCCAGTTCTCCTTTCTGCCTGGCAAAGTATATGGCCAGTGCCTGGTTGTCTTCCAAAATTTCTATCTGTTTATAGACACACTCTTTGGGCATGAATCCGGTGCTATCCTTCTTTCCAATCACTCCCAGCTGTACAGTATAACTTCCCTTCCTTTCATAGGTGTGTCCCACCTCAGTCCCTTTTATTTTCGTTCCATCTCCAAAGTCCCAGAAATACTGAGTAATTTCCATATCCGGCAAATTTGAATTTAATCCGCTGAATTCGATTTGCTGATCCATAAGGCCCAAATCGGGCGAGATAATAAAGGGCTGAACAGCATCTGTGATATCAACATCATAAGTGGATTGCGTAAAAAATGTATTCCCCGTATTGTTATCAATAATATTCAACTTCACGGTATAGTTTCCGGGTCCTGCAAAACAGTGTTCGGCTTCAATCCCACTGATCCGGGTTCCATCCCCAAAACTCCATTCATAACTTAGCGGCAGACTATCAACATCCATGAAACTCTCGTCATAGAAAAGGAAACAATAATAATTTTTTTGCAGAGTGTCGCAATTGTAAAACGAATGAATATCTGTGACGAACCTGTATATATCATCATTTTGCTTCCGGCTGGACGAGAAATAACCCTCCTCTCCGTTCTTATCCGTGATCAATCCAAAATCATCTGCTTTTGAATTAATCCGGGCATCCATGTTTATGGGTATAATCCAGACTCCATCGATCTGCTTTGTATAGTAGATATCCTTTTTTCCGTAACCGACCCAACCGTCGGATGAAAAATAGAGGATTCCCGACTCACTCTCAAAAGGATAAGATTCATTTCCCGTGGAGTTGATATTGGGACCAAGGTTCACCGGCGTTTGCCATTGACCATCTACCCAGTCGCAATAATAGAGATCGGCGCCACCGAAACCGCCAGGCATATCTGATGCAAAAAAGATCCTGGATTCGTTGAATGAGAGCGCCGGTGTTGTCAGGGAATATTCTGTACTGTTGTATTCAAAAGGGATGATATTTGACCAAATACCATCAGTCAATTCAGCCCTGAAAAGGCCCAGCTGGTTCTCCTGGTCAAATACATCCCTGAGTCTTGAATCCACTTCGATATTCCTTGAATAATATATAACAGTTCCGTCACTGTTAAAAGTGGCTGGCCCATCATGAAAACTGGTGAGCAACTCTTCGGAGAAGATCTCCGCGTTTTCTCCTGCAGCACTGTCAGTAAGAGGAACAAACCACATGCTGGAACTCTGTAAATTATCGGGTGATGCATATACCACCAGGATATCGTGCTTCCGGTTGGAACAGAATACCATACCGCCCCTATAGTGCACCGGGGAATAGTCATTATACCTGTCGGAATTGAAATTCTCTTTTTCCACGGCATAGCTTTGAGCATTCGTATCTGTTAATGATACCGACACTATAATAAGGAAGGTAAGGCTCAGTGGAAGTTTTATGTTCATAACAAACAAATTAAAAATATCTTGGATTCACCACATCAATCACATAACGGAACTCATAGCGGATCATAATTTCATGGGACCCGCCCATATATCCTCCGATTTTACCAAAGCCCATGTCATACGTATACGCAATGGCGAGCTGCCTGTTCACCTGGTATATAAACAGACCCACAAAAGATTGATTGGTCCTGTAAGAAAAACCTGCCCAGACCTTATCCCTGTAAATCACTGAAGCATTCAGATCTATCTGTGCAGCTGAACCAGGATTGAGACGGAGCATCAGGGAAGGCAATGCCTTCCAGGTTTCTGAAATCTGAATGAGGTATCCTGAATTAATAAGATAATTGTATTCACTATAGTCATTTACAAGATCGAATTCCTGTGTTGCAGGATTGAAGTTGTGCGATAGAAACATGGGGATCGACAATCCGATAAACAGTTGGTCCGAGTAATAATATGTACCAACACTAAAATTGGGCAGAAGGTACTTCCTTGTATTCATTGGTATTAATCCATCGTCCATATCTATAGCCACCAAATCACTCCACCTGTTACTGGTAATGGTAAATCCCCCGCTC
>DAOWNM010000133.1 GCA_030642565.1 Bacteroidota bacterium
GCGGCGAGAAGTTAAAGGTGTGGTGGTACAATCCACAGAACGGTCAGGCTTTTCTGCAGGGCGTTATAGAAAACAGCGGTGAGTTCAGCTTTTCCAACTGGGAGGATCTGATCAAAGAGGGGCAGGGGGGACCAGACTGGGTGGTAGTGATCGATGATGCAGCGGCCGGTTATCAGGCACCAGGAACAGTAAAACAGAGATAAGATGAAAAAAGCAATACTCTTGATTTTTGGACTGTCCCTTTTTTCAGGGCTCCTCTTCTCCCAACAGAAAGAGTTGAAAGTTCTTTTTATTGGCAACAGTTATACCTACGGGTACAACCTGGCACATATTGTATCCATCATGTCAGAAGGGACATCCACAAAACTTATCACAAGGAAATCAGTGATTGGAGGAGCTTATTTGTGGGAGCACTGGAATGGAAAAAGGGGGCTGGAAACCAAAAAGATCATTGCAGAAGGAGAATTTGATGCTGTGATACTTCAGGATTACAGCATGTCGGCCATTCAGACTCCCGACAGTACATTGAAATATGTAAAGCTGTTTACTGAATACGACAAAAGCTTCGGTGCGAAAACATACCTTTTCAATACCTGGGCTCGGGAAAAAGTGCCGCAGTACCAGGTTGAAAACAGTATTGTCAGGGTACCGGTGGGATCTGCCTGGCAACTGGCCCTGGAGTTGCGTCCCTCCGTAGATCTCTATACTTCAGATGGCAGTCACCCCAATGAGTTGGGGACATTGCTCAGTTCGTCGGTCTTTGTAAGGAGCCTTACAGGAGAACTGCCTGAGATCATTCCAACCTTGTACAGGATCGAGGATACTTTTGGAGAGACGGTCCGTTTAATGAACCACAATCCGGAGGATGCTGAGTTTTGTAAAAGGATCGCCAACCAGGTATTTACAGCTATTTATAAATAGTAAAATTGAGTTATCTTTAATGTGGACCAATAACTAAATAACTACCCATGAAACTTCGCAATTTCCTTTTGTTGAACCTCCTCTTGATGACCACCATAACACTTCGGGCCGAGGTTAAGGTTACACTGCTTAAAACCGATTATAAGGTCAATCCCGTTGGGATCGACAATCCGGTTCCCCGATTCAGCTGGATCATTCAATCGGACCAGAACAACACCATGCAGGAGTCGTATGAGATTCGTGCTGCGCTAAACCCGGCAGATCTGGCAAAAGGGAAAAAACTAATATGGAAATCAGACAGGGTAGCATCTTCGCAGAGCATTCATATCAAGTATAACGGACGACCCCTCAGCTCCTACCAGAAGGTGTACTGGCAGGTACGGATTGTGGATAACCATAGAGAGAAGAGCAAATGGAGCGAGATGGCTTTTTGGGAGATGGGCAAACTGGAGGATGCCACCTGGGAGGCAGACTGGATCACACCTGCCTGGGAGGAGGACAGGGAGAAATCTAACCCTTCCCCTTACCTCAGGAAAGAGTTTACTATCGATAAGGCCATAAAACAGGCCAGGTTGTATATCAGCTGCCAGGGGCTTTACCAGGTTGAAATAAACGGAGAAAGAGTTGGAGACCAGGAGTTTACTCCAGGGTGGACCAGTTACGATACCAGGTTACAGTACCAGACCTATGATATTACAGCGCAGCTGGCACAGAACCAGAATGCCATCGGGATTGTCCTTGGGGATGGATGGTTCAGGGGCAACCTGGGTTGGATTGATGGTCGGAACAACTGGGGGGATAAGCTGACAGCCATTGCCCAGATAATCGTCGATTATACCGATGGAAGCAAAGCAACTATTTCCACCGATGAAAGCTGGAAAGCCACGACCGGTCCGATCCTGGAATCGGATATTTACAACGGAGAGATATACGATGCCGGCAAAGAGCTTACAGGCTGGAGCAAACCTGGTTATGACGATCGCAACTGGGATGCGACCAACAAGGTTGAAATCCCAAAGAAAATATTGATTGCTCCCGAGGGTCCGCCTGTGAAGATCGTTAATGAGCTTGAGCCCCTTTCAATAAAGAAGGTAGAAGAGGGATGGCTCGTGGATATGGGACAGAATATGGTAGGATGGATCAGGATCAAAGCATCAGGAGAGCCTGGTGATGTAATTACCCTCAGACATGCCGAGGTGCTGGATACCCTGGGGAACATGTATTACGAGAACCTGCGTGCGGCAAAGGCCACCAATACTTACCATCTCAGAGGTGGTGTGGATGAGGTGTTCGAACCTCACTTTACTTTCCAGGGATTCCGTTTTGTCATGGTATCCGGTTATCCGGGAGAGCTGACTGCCGACAAGATCAGGGGAATGGTGATCCATTCCGATATGGAACCGTCGGGGACATTTAAGTGTTCTGATACAATGATCAACCAGTTGCAACACAATATTGTATGGGGACTGAAGGGGAACTTCCTGGATGTGCCTACCGACTGTCCACAACGCGATGAGCGGTTGGGTTGGACAGGTGACGCACAGGTTTTTGCACCCACGGCATGTTTCAATATGAATGCCGCCACTTTCTATACAAAGTGGTTGAAGGATCTGGCTGCTGACCAGGGCGATGATGGAATCATCTCCAATGTGATCCCCGATATTCTGGGGGGCGGGGGTGCAACCGGGTGGGCCGATGCGGGCGTAGTGATTCCCTGGGTTGTTTACCTCAATTACGGAGATAAGATGGTGTTGAAGAACCAGTATGAGAGCATGAAAAAGTGGATCGCTTTTATGGAAGAGCACGCTGGGGATGACTATATATGGAAGGAGAACCGGCATTTTGGTGACTGGCTCTCTTTTGACGATAGCAGATCCAATTATATGGGTGCCTATACCACTACAGATCTGATTGCAACCGCCTACTATTCATATTCATCAGCTATTGTGGCAAAGGTGGCCTCTATCCTGGGACAGGATGAGGATGCAAAATATTATGCTGAGCTTTCGGATAAAGTAAAGCAAGCTTTTAATGAAGAGTTCGTAACGCCCAACGGCCGACTGGTGGCGCATACCCAGACTGCCTACACTCTGGCACTGGCTTTCGATCTGCTGGACGAGGAGACTGCTAGAAAAAGTGCTATTCACCTGGCCGGGGATGTGGAGCAATTTGGCCATATCACCACAGGGTTCCTTGGTACGCCTTTGATCTCTCTGACACTGACCAATATTGGAAGGAACGACCTGGCCTATAAATTACTGAACCGGAAGGAATACCCGTCGTGGCTCTACCCGGTGACCATGGGTGCCACCACCATCTGGGAGCGATGGGATGGCCAAAAACCCGACTATAGCTTTCAAAAGTCCAGTATGAATTCATTCAACCATTATGCTTACGGGGCCATTGGGAAATGGATGTACCAGGTGGTTGCAGGTATAGGAATTGATGAGAAGAACCCCGGGTATAAGCATATCATTATCAATCCCAGGCCGGGAGGCGGACTAACCTCGGCCAGAGCCACCCATCAAAGTATGTATGGTCAGATAGCATCGGGCTGGGAACTGGAGGGTGAGAAACTGACCATGAAGGTGGAGATCCCGGTTAATACCAGTGCGACCATCCATATTCCCGGCGATGCTTCTACTGTAGAGATCAACGGCTCCGCTCTGGTCGATTCAGGGATGGATTATAAAAATATTGATGGAAATACAATGGTTTCAACCGGGTCGGGTAATTATGTAATTGTTACAACGTTGAAGTAGCATCTGCACGAGGCCTCTTCTATGGCTCCTGTTAGTTCTGTTCTCCTGCAACAGCAATCGTGAGACTAACCGGCCTCCGCTGGTGGGTTGTTATGGCAAAGAGCTGATAAGCTCCCCCAATATCGACAGACTGGCAGCTGAAGGGACCATGTTCGACCGCTCCTGTTTGACTCCCAACCGAATCAGGTTTTTCCTTTTCCGTTCGAGTTTGTTACAATAGGAAATAAGCCAAAAAGAAACAATGGCAAAATTGCTATATTTGATTGCGAGTTAAAAATCCAAAAGGATTTTGGAATAATAGGTTAATTTTAAAATGAAATGGAAAACTTACTAACTACACTGAGATGAAAAAACTGTTGTTTCTTGCTGTCTTCTTTGGGTGTTTGGCCTGTTCCGCCGATAGATCTACCCTGGAATTTACTGGTTTGCAGGTAAGCCAGGAGTATCCCCAGTACTGGGAGTATCATGGCGAACCATTGTTATTACTGGGTGGATCAGATGAGGATAACCTTTTCCAGCTACCGGAACTGGAAGAGCAACTGGATCTGCTGGTTTCAGTGGGTGGAAATTATGTGCGCAATACCATGTCCAGCAGAGACAGTGGAAATGTGTGGGCTTTCCACCAGGATCCGGAAACCGGAAAGTATAACCTCAATAAGTGGAACCCGGAGTACTGGAACCGTTTCCAGTCACTGCTGGAATTTAGTTCTCAAAGAGACATTGTGGTCCAGGTGGAGGTGTGGGCCACCTTTGATTTTTACAGGGAAAACTGGGATAACAATCCGTTCAATCCGCAGAACAATACCAATTATACAGCGGAGCGAACAAAACTACCGTTGGAGGTGAATACCCATCCTACCCATTGCGACAATCCTTTTTTCTGGTCCGTTCCTGTACATCAAAACAACATGCCCCTGCTGCAGTACCAGCAAGCTTTTGTGGATAAACTGCTCTCCTATTCTTTAGCATTTGACCATGTGCTTTACTGTATTGATAATGAGACATCGGTTACTTCTGAATGGGGGAGATTCTGGTCGGAATATATCCGGAAAAAGGCAGCAGAACAGGGGAAAACGATTCATGTAACCGAGATGTGGGATCCCTGGGATTTGGATCATATTTCGCACAGGGAGAGTTTTGACCACCCTGAGACTTACTCTTTTGTGGAGATTTCACAGAACAACCACCAGCGCGGACAAAATCAGTGGGACAATGGCCTGAGGCAGATTGAAAAGCTAAGAAAAGCAGGGAACCTGAGACCTGTAAACAATATTAAAACCTATGGAAATGATCTGGGAAGTCATGGGGGTGGTACCCATAATGGTATCCAGAGTTTTATCAGAAGTACACTTTTTGGATCGGCTGCTGTGAGGTTTCACCGGCCCACATCAGGACTTGGATTGGGCGATACAGCCCAGTTGGTGATCCATGGCATTCGTATGGCCACGGACCGTATCGATTTCTTTCATGCCATGCCCCACAATGATCTTCTTTCTCAGCGGGAGGAGAATGAAGCTTACTGCAGGTCGGTGCCGGGAAAAGATTATCTGGTATACTTCCCCGATACAGGAGAGGTTGAACTGGATGTTGGTACAGCCGGATCCGGATTGGAAGTGGACCAGCTGGAGATACTGACCGGCCAATGGAGTAAAGTGAAAGTTACAAAGGGTGGTGGCACATTTATGCTTCAAAGCCCGGGTAAACATTTTATCTTTATTATACAGAATCCTTTATAACACAAAATATCCCCAGCATGAAAAAGCTTTTGATCTTTCTATTTATAACCTCCATTATTACTCCTGTTTTGGCACAGAACCAGATTTTACCTCTCTGGAAAGGGGATCCACCCAACTACAGGGAGACCGGTGAGGTGACCATTTGGGATACTGCCGACATTATTAGGGTAAGGAATGTACAAAAACCTGATATTGCAGTATTCCTGCCTTCAAAAAAGAATGCCACCGGAGAGGCTGTTGTGATCTGTCCGGGTGGAGGCTACAGGATTCTGGCCTATGACTGGGAGGGCAGTGATATTGCCCGCTGGCTCAACTCCCGGGGAATTGCCGCTTTTGTTCTAAAATACCGGCTGCCCGGTTCTGCCAGCAACATCGTACCTCATAAATCGCCGCTGATGGATGCGCAGCGTGCTATGAGGCTGGTACGTTCCAATGCCGTAAAGTTGAACATCGAACCTGGAAAGATCGGGGTTATGGGATTCTCTGCGGGAGGACACCTCGCCTCTACGCTCTCTACCCATTATGATGGGGGTGATCCCTCGAGCTCCGACCCTGTGGAGCAGATGAGCTGCCGACCCGATTTCTCAGTACTGGTCTATCCGGTCATCTCTTTTACAGAGGAGTTCAAACACTCCGGGTCAAGAGAGAATCTGTTGGGTGAGGATGCCGATGAGTCGCTGGTGAAACAGTACTCCAATGAACTGCAGGTTACAGAAGATACTCCACCTGCCATCCTGATACATTCGGATGACGACAAAGCGGTACCTGTAGAGAATAGTATTGCTTACTATAAAGCACTCAGGGCCAACCAGGTATCTTCCGAGCTGCATATCTATCCTTATGGTGGTCACGGATATTCGCTGGCCATTGGCCGGGGCTACCTTTCTACCTGGCCCGACAGGGTGATCGAATGGATTCACTATATTTATCAGTAAGGTCAATTACACGATAAAAATTTAAAGTTTTTCTTTTGTCTAATCAAAAAAATCCTCTATTTTTGCCACGCATTTGAATAATGCACGTTCTAATAAAGAATATCCATAGCCATCAATAGGTTAAGGTCTGGTAGTTCAGTTTGGTTAGAATGCCGGCCTGTCACGCCGGAGGTCGCGGGTTCGAGTCCCGTCCAGACCGCCCTTAATTACAGAAACCCCCTGATATTCAGGGGGTTTCGTGCGTTTAATGCACAATTTGATGCATAATTTGATGCACGAAAAACCTGCTATTTATAGTGATTCTTGGCTAATAGTTTACTTGGTATCCCATCTATTTCAAGTGTTGTGAATCCCGCTACCCCGACTTTTAACCCCCTTAACACATAGTTGTTGAGGGGGTTATCTTTTACTGGCAGAAAATATGGCAGAAAAAAATTACCACAATTGAATTTGGTAGTAGTTAAATGGCTCACAATTGAAGACTATTATCAATTGTTCAGGGTAGGATTCTATTATGGTTTTCATTGACCGTAAGTGAAAAATGATTGAGAGATAGTTCATATCTTAGGGAATTATTAAAATCTCATTCTAAACAGCCATTCACTTTTTGAAGAATATAAAATCACATTAATTCTATGTCAGAAGACAAAAAACGACAACTTAACCAGCAACTCTGGAACATAGCCAACGACCTCAGAGGGAAAATGGATGCCGATGAATATCGAGATTATATTCTTGGATTCATTTTCTACAAGTACCTCTCAGAAAAGATGATGCTGTACGCCAATGAGATTCTCAGGGAAGACAAAATGGCGTACATGGACATCAAAGAAAAGACCGAACTGGGTCAGCAATACCTTGAAGCCATTAGAGAAGAATCACTGGAAAAACTCGGCTACTTCCTGAAACCATCCGAACTATTCAGTGAGATTGCAAGACGTGGGAACGGAAACGGTGGCAGTGAGAGCAACTTCATCATTGAAGAACTTGATGGCATACTGACCAACATCCAGAACAGCACGATGGGTAC
>DAOWNM010000281.1 GCA_030642565.1 Bacteroidota bacterium
ACGGCAAGAAAGGCTTCTTTCATTTCCCTGGAACGATATGCCGAATTTGCAAACTTCTCGAAAGTGATTTTAGAGCCTGCCTCACCAAAAGCATTTCCAACCACGTGCCGGATGTATTGAACCTGAGCAGACGATTGAGCATATTTTTCAACATCATCTATATAAGATTGAATAAGTGTGTCATAAATGGGTTGCAGTGCAGTCAGGTCAGCTTGATTTGCATAGGAAGCAACTACTTCAGGCATCCCTCCAGTAGTCGCATATTTTCTAAACCAACTTATCAATAGATCATGGGCAAAGCCAGGAACTTCGGGATTATCCAGAATTTCGTTCAATTGTTCTTTACCATTTTTATACCCCCTTTCCAGGCTGTTCGAAAAGCTTCCGTATACAGCGATTCCCTGGTACAACAGCAAAGGTTGAAAAATGCCTTTCCTCATTCCGGGGTGTTGCGGCAGGCCTTTCCTGACAAACATGTTTGAATATCGTTCGGGTTTGGGTTTGGTGGTGACAGAGCAACCGACGATGCAAAGAGTGCGTTAAGGCAATCACAACTTCCTGATCCGGACAGCTCATATGGAAATAGTGTTACCGTGGATCTTATGGATATCTCATGGAGGTTTCGTGATCGTCTGATTGTGGGGGGGACAACTGGTGGCAAGGGCTTCTCCTCCTCCATGTACGGTGACAACTTTTGGGAGTCAAAATTAAGTTCGGGATTGGCATATATCTCCAGAAAAGTGTATTTTTGCACTCCAAATTGAAACGATGGAAACAATGACATATAAAGAGACACTTCCCTACAAAGTAGCCGATATCAGCCTGGCCGAATTTGGAAGGAAAGAGATTGAGATTGCTGAGAAAGAGATGCCCGGACTGATGTCCATCCGAAAGAAACATGCAGGCGAAAAACCGCTGCAGGGTTCCAGGATAATGGGTTCACTCCATATGACCATTCAGACTGCTGTGCTGATTGAAACGCTGGTTGAGCTGGGTGCCGATGTACGCTGGGCCAGCTGTAATATCTTCAGCACCCAGGACCATGCTGCCGCTGCCATTGCAGCTACCGGAGTTCCGGTATTTGCATGGAAAGGGGAGACCCTCGAAGAGTACTGGTGGTGTGCCGCCCAGGCATTGAATTTTCCGGAAGGAAACGGGCCTAACATGATTGTGGATGATGGAGGCGATGCCACGCTGCTGGTCCATAAAGGTTACGAAGCTGAAAATGATGCCACTGTGCTGGATGTAAAAGCAACGAGCCATGAAGAGGCGGTGATTTACGACACACTTAAAGGGATCCTGGCTGAAGATCATGGAAGATGGCACAGGGTTGTATCCGGTATCAAAGGGGTATCTGAAGAGACCACCACAGGTGTGCACCGCCTCTACCAGATGATGGAGCAGGGTAAATTACTCTTCCCGGCCATCAATGTAAACGATTCTGTTACCAAATCGAAATTTGATAACCTCTATGGATGCCGTGAGTCGCTGGCCGATGGTATCAAACGCGCTACTGATGTGATGGTGGCCGGAAAGGTTGTTGTGGTTGCCGGTTACGGTGATGTGGGTAAAGGATGTGCACACTCTATGAAATCCTATGGTGCCAGGGTGATCGTCACAGAAATCGACCCCATTTGTGCGCTGCAGGCCGCCATGGAAGGTTTTGAAGTGAACACCATGGAAGAAGTTGTTAAGCAGGGAAATATTTTTATTACCACCACCGGAAACAAGGATGTGATCACGGCAGCTCATATGGCTGCCATGAAGGACCAGGCTATTGTGTGTAACATCGGGCATTTCGATAACGAAATAGAGGTTGCGCAACTGGAAGGATGGAAAGGCATCCGCAAGATCAACATCAAGCCGCAGGTGGATAAGTATCTCTACGAAGATGGCCATGCCATTTTCCTGCTGGCCGAAGGCAGGCTTGTAAACCTGGGTTGTGCCACCGGTCACCCATCTTTTGTAATGAGTAACTCATTCTCAAACCAGACCCTGGCACAGCTTGAGTTATGGAAAAACGACTATGAGGTAGATGTTTATATGCTTCCCAAGCATCTTGATGAGGAGGTAGCCAGGCTGCACCTGGAACAACTGGGAGTGAAACTGACCACCCTTACGCCGGAGCAGGCTGAATACCTGGGGGTAAAAGTTGAGGGGCCCTACAAACCCGGACATTACAGATATTAAGCTCAATAGTATTCGTTCCGAGTTCTAGTTGGTTATGAGAAGAATATTTCCCTGTATGGCCGTGTGATATTCCACAAGCGGAAATTCGGCAGGACCTGAATTTGGATAGGCGCCGTTCACCAATACATAGGTGGAGCCACATTCGGGACATTCAAAAACACCTACGAAATCTTCGTCTTCCACTACTGCTTCATCATGTTCAGGGTATTCGGTGCAGGTCAGGTCATAGGCATGGAAGAGCAGGTCAGCTTCCCTGTACAACACAATACCGCTGTATCCTTCGTTGGGGATAATTTTTGTAGTGCCGATTCCCATGCTGCCCAGTTCAGCATATAAATCGAGGTCAATATAAACCTTAACATAAGGAATAATTTGTCCACGGTTGGTCTCACAGGAGGGGGTGATCACTGCTGAAAGCAGCAGAACCATTAATAATGAGAATATTGGAAAGCGTTTTGCCATTTAGCAACAAAAGTAAGAAATTTGGCTATTTTTTGTACTTTTAACTCTTTAACGTAACTATTATTGCTTGATTGCGACTGAAAGATGGATTTTGATATAGGTAACATATTCTATATAGTCATTACACTTGTAGTGGTGATTGTGGGTTTGATGGGGAAGAAGAAAAAGCCGGCACCTGGAGGTACCGGTGAACCGGGAAGTGAGAAGCGGCCCGGTTTTATGGAGAACCTTGAGCGTGTTTTGAAGATGGGACAGGAGGAGTCTCCGGTTCCTGACCCGGAGTCATTTGAAGAGGATTTTCCGGTTGAAGAGAAAATGCAGGTGAAGGCTGCGGAACCGGTCAGTAATCTTATGAAGAGACCGGACCTTATGAAGAGACCGGACCTTATGAAGAGACCGGACCTTATGAAGAGATCGGACCTTATGAAGAGACCGAACCTTATGGATGAGTATAATCGGATCAAGAACCGTCGTGCCGATGGGGATATGGATCTTATCATGGCAGAGGAGGAACACTCGACCGAGGCCATGGAGGTGGTTGATTTCGATCTAATGCCGGGTACCGACTATTTTGAGATTGTCAAAGATTTTGATGCGGGGACGGCGGTTGTCTACTCCGCTATCATCAATCGACTTGATTATTAGGTTTTTTTTGTAATTTTGTATTTGAAGAGTTCCGGTGTATGCGGAATTCTTTTTGTTTTTGTTATTAACAGAAGGAAATTGTTATGGCACAAGCTTCATATATGACAGAGGAGGGACTGGCCAATCTGAAAAAGGATTTGGAACAGTTGACCACTGTCGAAAGGCCGGCCATTTCGCAACAGATTGCTGAGGCCAGGGACAAAGGTGACCTGTCCGAAAATGCTGAATACGATGCGGCCAAGGAAGCGCAGGGTTTACTGGAGAGGAGAATCGCCAAGTTGGAGGATATGGTGGCCAATGCCAGAATCATCGACGAATCTAGGATCGACACCTCACAGGTGCAAATTCTTAATAAGGTAAAGATCAAGAACACAAAGAATAACCAGCAGGTAGA
>DAOWNM010000027.1 GCA_030642565.1 Bacteroidota bacterium
CCTGCAAAGGAGCTGTTCATGGTTCCCATATCCTGTATTCCGTATCCTGACACACTATAGAAATTGTTGATGACCAGCAGTGAAAGAAACTGTTTCATCAGCTCCTCTTCTGTACTTGTGGCATTTTCGAGCAGGTCCCTGGTTTCCGGATCTGCTGTGGGCATCTCTATTGCGGCGGCAATGGTTGGAGACTGAAGCTCACCCTGCAGGTTCAGATGGCACTCAATAGGAATCCGCTTCTCCAGCCGCTTCTTCAGAGATGCTTCATCGCTGGGATCGCCGGGGTAGAGGTTGTATGGCGCTGCCCTGGTTCCGTAGATGGCTGTCAGGTCGATGGTTGAGTTGGTTGGTGAGCCATTAAAGTTGATCTTACCTCCCGGTTCAATCTCGAACCGTTTGTTAATCACATTCTGGAGAGTGAAGAGGTAATCACCTTTCAGCAGCTCCACATCTCCGAACATTCTGAAACCCTGGTTCTGATCCAGGAGTATACGGAGATTCCCCCGACCGCTTGTTTCAATGATATCACCCACCTTGGGATCAAAGATCAGCTGTACCACGGCATCTTCAGTGATATCCACATCCAGCTCCATTTTCACTCCTTTCAAAGATGCCTGAACCGGTTGCTTCTGATCATCAGAATCTGTTTGCTGGATAAATGTGATAAAATCTGAACTCTGCACCTCCCTGGCATTATAAAGGGGAAGGTAGAGGGCCGTATTTTGTTCGGTGGTTGCATCAATGGTTAGTTTGATGTCGCCGGAACCACCGTTAATAGAAATATCGCCCGTAGCAAAAATAGTACCGTAAAACAGGTCATTATCTACCGACTGGGTATTCATGCAATTCAGGTTCCGGGCCTCAATATGGATATTGGTATAAAAGTCACGGAAATGGGTATTGGATATGGAACCATTTATAATTCCCTCATTGCCCGTCTCATCAAAAGCGGTGAAGTTCTCAATGTACAGGTTGTTGTTATAGATTCGTATGGGATCATTGAATACATAGCGTGTGTTTAGAAAGGAGATGGTGGCGGCTCCGTTGTTGAGTCCTATGGTCCCGTTAAGTTTGGGCTGATTAAGCGTTCCATCCAGTGTAAGGTCCACATTCCCGGTACCGGCGAGATCCTGAACGATATTTTCAACATATGGATTGAATAATTGTAATTGAATTTCATTCAGGTGGATCTCAAAATCCACTGCTTTGCTTGCAGGAGTATATTCTCCATCCACCTCAATGGTTTTTACATCGTCCAGGTTCGATTGCAGCATCATCCGGATGGTCCTGCGGGAATCGTTCCATGCTGCTTTCAAACTGGTGGGTCCGATAAGTTGATTGTTGAACCGGAGTGTATCCACTTGAAGGTCGGAAAATATATAGGGATTTCCTTCTGCTTCACGATAAGCAAAACTACCTGTAATGTTACCTTCCAGCTTTGCATTTATTCCACTCAGATTTGTTAATTCATAAAGGTTCAGATTACTGAAATCGAGATTGAAGTCCTGCTCACCGCCGGAGGCGATTGTGCCATCGGCAATCAAATGTTTCTCATGGCTTTTGATCGACAGACTGTCCACATTAAGATACCGCTTTCTGATCAGGATTGCAGAGTGGTCGATATTCCAGGTTTCACTGTTGATATAGATAGCAGAAGGTTCCACTTCAACGATAAATCCCCTCTCTTCCACTGAATCGGTCTGGAAGGCCCCGGTGAGATTGATCTCCCCACTGTACCTCGATTCCGATTGGTTATTCCATGTGATATTGAGATTAGCTGTATCGTTCAAGGTAAAAAGATGGAACTGCTGGTTTTCCAGGACAAAGTTCTTGCCATATATCATGCTGTCGGATCGAAACTGAAAATCGAATTCTTTGTTCAGGGCACTGGAATGAAATTCCACATTGGACCAGGAGTTTAGGCCAATCTTCAGTTCCGGAAAGGATCCGTTGGCGTTGTTAATCTCCTGAGAGGGATTGTAAGCTCCATGGATACTGCTGTTTTCAGCAATTTGTATTGTTGGAAAGAAGAAATCCAGGATGGGATTCACATGTCTTAAATCAACATGGTAGGTAAACCGATTGATTGTATCGGTTTCGGAATCCTTTCCGGGTATCAGATTCACGTATAGATCGGCCAAACTCTCCAGGGAAGCAGGCAGTGTGGTAAGCTTAAATTTACCATCGATGGAGGCATCGAACAATTCAGATTTTACCTCAATAGAGGCAGTATCAGGTGTATTGAGGGCACATAGCCTTACATCATATAACTGCACCTGATCCTCATTTCTTTCAAAAAGACTGTTCACCAGGCGTGCCTCTCCATTTAGCTCATCCAGTGTGCTACCGGTGATATCGGTTTCAATTAGAAATGAAGCAAATGTATTAGGATCCTCCACTCCGAGGTTCAGAAAATAGGGACGCGAACGGGCTACATCTGCCGTAAAATTGTATGAGGGCACCTCACCTGAAAAGTCCATTTCCCCCTGGAAATCCATTCTGATATTGGGATCGTTGATTCCAAACCCACCGTTGAAGGTATTGTTTGTGAAAGCTCCGTCCAATGTAATATTGCTGTATGCATACTGCGAGAAATAGAGTGTATCGACGGTTCCGTTCAGGTCGGCCCGTATCTCTCCTTCATACAGGTTTCCATCCACCATGACATCCATATCCAGTTGAGAGAGCAGTTCCTCTTGACCCAGGAACTCACCCAGCTTAAAATCGGCGGTTGAAAGATTTCCGTGAAAGTCAATACCCACGCTGCTATCCGGTCTGAAAGAGAGGTCCATCAGCATCCTGCCCATATCGGTCTGCAAATAACCCGACGCCACAAAATTATTGGGGTATCCAGTAAACTGACCCTTGAAGTCAAGGTTTCCCATATTGATCCATGGATAGAGGGACTGTTTCGATGAAGTACTCTCCTCCGAAAACATTTCGTGTATGGCCGAGACCGAGCTATTTAATTCTCTGAAATTGAAGTCAAGGAATGTGTTTTTAAATTCAGGCAGGCCAATGATGATGAAGTCAAATGCCAGGGTGCTCTGCTGGTCAAAGGTTATCTGCATTTCATTACCTTTCAGATCATTCAGCTTGCCATGCACAAAGCCGTCGATGGTGAGACGGTCCAGCAATCCCTTTGTTTGGGGGACAAAAACGGCGAGATCCTCCGTTTTCAGATGGGAGTGGGTCGTTTCCAAGGTGAGGTCCACCTCCCTGGAGAAATGTTTAAACTTTTTCCAATATTCAAAATCGAATCCCAGCATGGGGAGATGAAGATCGGAGCCTATGGTCTCGATTTCGAGATTGTTGAAATGCATATGGGTTTTACCAATGGACATCATGGTGGCCAGGTGGCTGAATTTGAATCCCGATTTTTCCATACCCGAGAGGGAGATGATGTTCATGGTTACCGTGTCCTGTTCGCTGATCAGATCCAACAGGGAGATCTCCAGCCCATGCATGTCAAAATCGTTGAAATCGATCTCTGATCGTAAAGGGGGGTGTCCCGTTTTTGTGAGGGAGAACCGGCCGTTACTCATGGTTATCTCGTGGATATGGAGCCTTGATTTTTGTTCCGGAGGTACATGTGGTTTTTTCAACCTGTCGATGATTAAATTCAGATTGACCCCTCCTTCGCTTTCAATGACCAGGTTCAACCAGGCGTTTTCTAAAGTAATTTTCCTAATCTCCACGCCCCTCTGATCCGATCGTATCTGTTTAATTCGAATCTTGGTAAGTTCGGAATAGATCAAAGTGTCTCCATGCAGGTCCTCGATATAGAGGTCTCTCACCTGGATTCTTTTAAAGAAGGAGTAGTTGACCGAGGAGAGGGAGATAGTAGCCTGAAGTTGTTCCGACAACTGATCGGTCAACATTTTACTGACCCTGGTCTGAACCTGCCGGTTCTGCAAAAAGAGTAAAGAGAGCGAAGGAATTGCCAGAAGTAGCAATACTACGATCAATCCTATTTTCGCTATCTTTTTAATACTTTTGCACTTTCAGTTGTTCTAAACTCTACAAAAATATAAAAAGTTGTGATGACCACTGTAATTCTTGGGATTGAATCTTCCTGCGATGATACTTCTGCTGCTGTAATAAGGGATCGACAACTACTTTCTAATGTGATTGCAGGACAGGATGTACACCGAAAATACGGAGGGGTGGTGCCTGAACTGGCCTCCAGGGCGCATCAGCAGAATATAGTTCCGGTGGTGGATAGCGCGCTGAAAGAGGCCGGAATCTCCCGCAGAGAGATCGATGCAGTGGCCTTTACCCGGGGACCCGGACTTCTCGGGTCACTGCTGGTGGGAACCTCTTTCACCAAGGGTTTTACAGCAGCACTTGGTATACCCATGATTGAGGTGAACCATCTTCAGGCACATATAATGGTTCATTTTATTCAATCGGAAGTGTCGGCTGCTTCATCCCCCCGTTTTCCTTTTTTATCTCTTCTGGTTTCAGGTGGTCATACACAGCTGGTGGTGGTCAGGGATCACCATACCATGGAGATCATTGGCCGGACCATTGATGATGCTGCAGGGGAGGCATTTGATAAATGTGCCAAGCTTCTCGGTCTACCCTATCCGGGGGGACCGCATGTGGACAGACTGGCACAGCAGGGTGATGCATTCAGGTTTGCATTTAACAAGCCCCGGATTAAGGGATTTGATTACTCTTTCAGTGGGTTGAAAACTTCTTTTTTATATTTTCTCAGAGACCAACTGAAGGAGGATTCCGGTTTTGTGGAGAAGAACAGGGCCGATCTTGCAGCATCGCTGCAACAAACCATTATTGATATTTTACTCGACAAGCTCCGAATGGCCATGAAGAAGACGGGGATACGTCAGGTTGCTCTGGCTGGAGGGGTTTCTGCCAATTCAGGACTACGTTCCGCCATGGGGAGCGAAGCGGAAAAGCATGGCTGGGAGCTGTTTATCCCGCCCTTCAGTTATACCACAGACAATGCGGCCATGATTGCCATTACCGGTTATTACCGGTATCTTGAGGGATATTTCTCTTCCGATAATATTGTTCCTCTGGCCAGGATGTATTTCTAAGTTTGCGGCTAAAATATTGGATAAAATGAAAATGAATTGTACTCCCATGCCGCAAAAATTACTATATTGTTCATACTTTTTTGTTAAGGATGGATAAACTAGAGTTTCAGCCTACTCAGAAGACGCCGTACGTTTTGCTGGACCCCAACGGCAAGATTAAATTTAAAGGTAGGTCCATCCCGGAAGATGTATCACTCTTCTACGAGGATATACTTGACTGGATCATCGCCTTTGCCTCCTCGCCACCAGCATTTACAGAGGTTGATATTGAAATGGAATACCTGAACAGCGGTACTTCCAAGTATATGCTCAGGTTACTCAAAAAACTAAAGGAAGTTGATAACGATGGTTACGATCTGAAAATCAACTGGGTATATGAGGAGGGCGATGATGATATCCTGGAGAGAGGAGAGTATTATGCTTCCATCCTCGATTTGAAAATCAGCTTCATCGAGATCGAATAGCTACTTTGTTTCCCTGCTTTTTTGCAATTGATTATCCAGGTATTTCCAGAATGCCACATGGAATAGATAGGAATCACTATTTTCTATGGCCTCCTGAAAATTGATGGTGCTGTCACAACCGACGGGATGTTGAATAGATGGATCAAATAGTCCCGGCTTCTCCGGGTGGAACTGTATCCCCAGTACATTGGGGTACCGGGTGTGCTGGATCGCTTCAATAATCTTTCCATCCATGGAGGTGGCAGAAACTTCCCATCCCAATCCCAGCTTTTCGATGGCCTGATGGTGCGAACTGAGCACCAGGGGGGCTGTACCCTTATTGAAACCAATCCCACTGGTGAGGATCATACTCTTTTCAAGGGCAACCCTGTGAAAGTGATAGGAGGTGGGATCTTCGCACCCCGTGTTTAGATAATCCATGTAGTTGCGATGCATCTGGTCGGGCGGCAGATTCAGGATCTCCTCTGCTTTCCATATCCCGTAAAGTTCGGTGGGAATGTCCTGTACAATGGTTCCCCCGGTGGCCACACTCATGGTTTGCATTCCCAGGCAGATTCCATTGACCAGATACGTTTTCTTCTCTTCCAGGTAGGGTATCCAGTCCGTATCCTGACTGCCTCCCAGCAGGTGAAAAAGGTAAGATAGCTCCACATAGTGCCTGAAGGGATCTGTGACCCCCGTGAGCAGGTGAACCTCCTCTCCGTAACAAACAGGTGGAATATCGGGTCCGCCCATAAACAGGGCTCCATTGGAGCATTCAAAAAGTTCCCTGAACTGTCCGGTAGCAGGATTTTTCCGGAATATGTTTTCTGGTTCCAGCTCTCCCTTGATCTCCCTGAGACTAAAGTGGGTGGCACTGTGCAGATCAATATAGGCTTTGGCGTCGCTGTAATCATACCTTTCCCCCTTGTGGTATACGCCCAGCAGGTGGTAGCCATCCAGTGAAAACAACCCTTCATCCACCAGTTTTTGAACAACTTCCAGGTTATAGGCAGTTGGATGGAACATCAGAACGGTATCCTGCCCCACAGCGTAGAGGCTGGTGCAGAATATCAGGATCAGACCGGTAATACTTTTTTGGAATTTCATTGACAGTTGGCTCGGGTTACTTTAGAATGGCAGAAAGTTGCTGAATAAAACTATTAAAGTTATCGCGGGTCTCATCGTCAAAGATTTTGAAACTCACATTTTCATTGTTGACCTCTTGCAGGAAGTTTGAAGCAAGAATGGCCCTGGAGTAGTTATTGTCTATCAGGTATTCCGAGTTTTTTACGGTGATTCCCTCCCTCACTTTCACCACGTATTTCTTAAAATCTATGGTGGAGAAGAGGTCCTCCGTATCGGGATAATCCTCCAGAAACAACATCTGTTTATTGGCCAGGTCGATTTTATTGTCGTACTGCTCTTCCATCAGTTTTTCATGTACCAGCCTCTCTTCGGCATTACCGAAATTGAGAATGACATAGTCGATGCCCCAACCCATCAGGATATTGACCATCATCGGGATGCTCTCTGCTCCTGAAGCAGGCAGGAAATAGCACTCTTTTTCGAAGCCGGTAAGTGCAACGACTGCTTTCAAGAAATAGTAGGTAGCCAGGTCCTTGACAATGACATTGTTGAAGGATTTGATAATCTCTTGCTGGTTCAGTCTTGCACCCATGGTGGAGTAGATGGGAGAGAGGGTATCGGCCGTAGCCGATTTGAGAGATCTCGCACTGTAGACAAGGGTTTCACTTTTCATATCGTCTTTGATGGCGCGCTGGACCGCCAGGATCCTGTATAACTTGTTTACATCGATCAGGTGGGGGGAGTGGGTGGTATAGATGATCTGTATCCGCTCCCGGATATCATCAAACACTTTAAGCACATCTTCCTGGGCTCTTGCATGCAGGCTAACTGCCGGTTCATCGATCAACAGCACCTTATCGCGCTTACTCTTATCCATAGCGGTGGCCTTTAGCTCCAGGAAGAATGAGAGAAACCACCTTACCCCACGACTCCGCTGTTTGGGGTAGAGCCGCTCCGACTCGTCTTTGATCCAAAACTCAATATAAGGCTTTCCGCTCTTTTCAGGATTGGTGTGGTCGTAGTGAGAGAGTTCAAAATTGATATTAATCTTATTGTTCTTCCCCACATTCTGTCTCCAGAAATCCTGGAAATTGAGTGTGAGTTCCCCATTCAGGTTCTCAATCTTTTGTTTCAGGATTCTGCTGGAGGGTTGCTGGAAAAAGGAGTACTCCAGTCCGGTGATGGTTAGAAAATTAATAGCTGCTTTGTACCCTTCTGCACGTTTGTTAGCCTTGATAATGTCTTCCAGGTCGATGCGGTTGGGAAGGAGCGAACTAAAATCTTCAAACATTTCAAAATCGGGAAGGATTTTAAAAATTTCCTCTGCAAGTTCGGTGGAGCTGTAGAATTCCTTCACTGATTCCATCTCCGTCCGTGCTGCTTTATGGGCCTTTTCGATGGACATCCCTTCGAAGACAAATTCAAGGGAGAGTAACTGAATACTCTGCTCCTCGAGCAGTCCCTCTATTTCATTTTTAAGCTTCTCAATATCGGTCCTGCATATCTCCTCCCTGATCTCTGCAGCCCGCTGTTCCCGTTCGGAGGAGTACATTCCGGTCATCTGAAGTAACTGTTTCAGCTGCTCCTGCAAGAGGGCCAGCTCCTCTTTTTTCACAGCTATCTGCTCCTGGATATCCTTCAGTTTCCTGTTAATCTCATTTTTTTCATCCAGTGCTTCCAGGATATCACTCTTCTCCTCCTGTTTTACTTTTTTCTGTTCAAGTGTCTCATTCAGCTTGAGAAACATCTCCTCTTCCAGTTCCAGCTCTTTCTTTAACTCCTTTTTTCTCTCCCTGGAAGGAAATTTCCTGGTGTTTCGCTTGATCTTATTTATCCTGAGCCTGATTGTTTCTACCTTTTCGGTGGTCCACTCAGCCTCCTCTTTTGCTTTATTCAGGTTTTTTGAAGCGGTGATTATGTCACGATTCAGATGCTCGAGGTTCTCCATGACCTTCAGTTCCCTCTGCCTGAGATTGTCAAGAATTTCACTATAAAACTCCTGCAATTCATCTCCCATCTCCATATGGGAATCCATTTCATCTTCCCATCTTCTTGTGATAGAAACGGTTTCCACACTACTGATTAGTTTCCGGATTTCCGGATTCAACCTTCTTTTATCCAGGCGGTTTTCAATATCGGCAAATTGAAATCTGAACTTGCAGGTCACCACTGGCAGAGAGAGGTCACTTCTGAGCATATCCTCAATCAGTCTTCCGTCATGGAAGGCCTTAAGAGCCTCCAGAATAGATGTTTTACCTGATTCGTTCTGACCAATCAGGCTGGTGATATTATCATGGGCCAGCTGGTGCCAGCCGGTATCCACAATGGATCTGAAGTTCTGAATTCTAAAAGAAACCAAATGCATTTTTCCGGCTTTATATAAATCTTATTCCGAATATCAATATGTCGTCCACCTGGAAGTAATCACCTTTCCACTTTGTCATCTGGCGGTCCAACTCTTTTCGTTGCTCCTCCATGGTCCAATCCGATATCCTGATCAGTAATTCTCTAAACGGTCCATATTTGAATTTCTTGTTCTCGGGTCCGCCAAACTGATCGGGATAACCGTCAGAAAATAGGTATACGATATCGCCCGGCTTAAGTTGCAGTGTATGGTTGGTAAATGAATTTTCTTCTATTGCATCAATACCCACCGGCATTTTATCGGCCTTGATTTCGGTAAGCACTTTGTTGCGGACATGATAGAGTGGGTTGTTGGCTCCCGAAAACTGTAGTTCACCTGATCTGGGATGGAACACGCATAGGGCCATATCCATAGCATCTTTGTTTTCCAGTTCGTAACCCCGCTGGTGCAGTGCTTTCATCACCCGTTCGCGAAGCAGGTTCAGGATCCTGCTGGACCGGATGGGACCCCTGATACTGAGGATCTCATTGAGGAAGGAGACACCCATGATACTCATCAAAGCACCTGGTACTCCGTGCCCGGTGCAATCGCCGGCAGCTACTACGATATAATCTTCCTTCCGGGAACAGTAGTAGAAATCACCACTTACAATATCCCGTGGCTGATGGAGAATAAAGAACTCTTTGAGCATATTATCCATATACTTCAGGTCTGGCAGCACGGCTCGCTGTATGAAGCTGGCATATTTGAGGCTTGCCATCAGTTCCCTGCGTTGATCCAGCAGGTTTTCCCTTGAGAGTTTTGTATCTTTCAATCTCTGTTAATTCTTAATCCCATCACCAGGATATCGTCGATCTGACTAAGATTTCCCATCCAGTCCGACAATGATTTTTCCATGGCTGCACCCTGATCTTTCATTGGAACAGACTGCATTTCCAGGATTAGTTTTTTAAAGTTTCTTGACATAAACTTCTTCTTTGCCGGTCCGCCAAACTGATCAACGAATCCGTCAGAGAACATATATATGTTATATCCTTCATCTTTGAACATGGAGGCCTGGAAAGACTCCTTTTTTTCGGATATTCCGATGGGCATATGGTCGGCCCTGATCTGAAGCAACAGGTGTTTGTTATCATGGATAGCGCCCCTGGGCAGCTCCAGTTCCACCCCCTTATTCAACTTTGTCTTTTCGCTTCGCTTTAGTTTTCTGACCAGGTATATGGGATTATAGGCACCTGAATATTGAAACTCATTGCTCTTCAGGTCAATGGAGACCATGGCCAGGTCCATGCCATCTTTGGAGGAGTCCATACCTCTTTTGCCCGACTGCTTGAGTGAGGTAATAACCTGCTCCCTCAACAAATCCAGGATCTCATTGGTGCCGGTAACCTTCGATTTGTTCACAATCTCGTCTATGAAGGTCATCCCCAGCATACTCATAAAGGCGCCCGGTACACCATGTCCTGTACAATCGGCAGCCACAACCAGCAGCTTTTCATTTATGGATCCTATCCAGTAGAAATCACCACTCACAATATCTCTCGGCTTGAAGAGGATAAAATGTTCAATTTGATGTTTATCCAATAGCTTTTGTGAGGGCAGCAGGGCCTGTTGGATTCTGCTGGCATATTCGATGCTGTCGGTGAGTTCCTCTTTCTGTTTCCTGATCTCGGCAGTACGCTCTTCGATCACCAATTCCAACCTGATATTTTCCTGTTTAAGTCTGCGGGTATAGAGCTTGATAATGATATAAATCAGGAGAGCGGCAAGAATAAAGTAGACTACATAGGCCAGGAAACTTGCATACCATGGCGTGAGAATAGTAAAGGACCAGTTGGAGGGAAGGCTCTCCATGCCATACACATTCCTGGCCTTTACGATCATGGTATAGGTACCCCAATGCAGGTTGGTAAACTCCCTGAAAGTAACCTTACTCCAGGAGGACCATTCATTCTCAAATCCCAGCAACTGATAGCTGTATTCCATCTCTTCCTCCTGTTCAAAGAAGGGAGCGGCCCATTTGAACAGGATGTGATTGAACCTGTAGTTGATCTGCGGTTCGGTACCTGGTTCCTGGGAATCACTTAACCTGTATGATCCATCCCGGCTCACCCTGAAGTTTGCACCTTTAAAAATAACCGAATCACTTCCCAGCGTTACATTCCGGATCAATGTGTGGAACTGAACGGTATCTTTTCGAGAGTACCCTTTGTCAAATTGGTAGAGCTTGTTTGATTTTCCAAACCAGACATCCCCCTCAGGATCAGTGTAGAAAACATCCACAGATGTATTCTCGAGCCGCTGAAATGATTTTTCCTGGATTACCTGGAGTACCCCATCAGTTTTGCTGGCCACCAGTTCGGTCCACTCTCCGGCACAGTTTTCAAAAGAGAACCAGAAGTCACCATCAAGATCCTTGTGAAATGCCATCACCAGATTTTCACCCGGAGGCAGGACACTGTTATAGAAGGTATCCCTGTAGAAGGTATCCCTGAAGAAGTTATACCTGTAAAAACCGTTCCGGGTTCCCAGCAGCACTTCGTCCGTTTCAGGATCGAGGAATACATGATTGTTATCGTTGGAAGGCAAACCATCCTCATGGTCCAAAAACTTTACTGTTGCCTGGGCAGGAGGCTCCAAATCGATTCGGGTCACCATAAATTCTGAACTACCCCAGAAGTAACCATATTTATCAATACATTTCTTCTGTAGAATCTCATCATCGGGAAGCCTGCTAATCCGCATAAACTCCTCCCATCTGCCCCGCGAATACTCCAATCCAACCAACTGACTCTTTCCGGCATATAACCTGTTCTGATGTTTGGGATCCTGCAGCAGGAACCAGCCGGAATACTCCCCGTTACCGGGTTCCTCTTTAGATGGATTGACAACCAGATCCTCCATCGTGGTGACATGCATTTGCTGGTCCACCACATAGATTCCATTCTCTGAGGAGGCCAGCAGAAAAAATCTACGGGCCGAAGGGGTGAAGAGAAAAAGCTGGCGAATAGTTTCACCGCCGATCACAGGTAGCTCGATAAATGATGTCCCGGTGGATGTTGAACTTTTGTAATATAGTCCCCCGAATGTGGAGATAAACAACCGGCCATTGAACTGTTTGATATCGGTAATAAAGCCTTTAAAACCAGACATTTCGGTAAATACCCGGAAAGGATTTGAAGGTTCCAGCTTACTGACCCCCATAAAATTGGGAATCCATAACAGACCCGGTGCCTCTTTTTGATCGTTATAGTACACAGAAGGCACCTGTTCATCAATCAATCCTTCGTTTTCATTGATTATCTCACGGGCCTGACCCTCCCTGGTAAGGATGACCACACCACTGTTCAGGGTCGATATCACAAAATCGTCCTGAAATGGCCGGATATCAGTGATATTACCCTCAATGAGCAAGTCATCCAGCTTCGGTTCGGCAAAATTTTTCTCAATGCTGCCCGATTGAGGATTATAGAGGTAAAGCCCATAAAAAAAGGTGCCCACAAGGATCCGGGTTTCATCAAACTGTACCATCCCGGTAATGGTCATCTCTTTGAAGTAGTCCCCGCCTGGCATTTTAATATGCCTGCCATCCTGGAACTTCATTAATCCCATATCTAAATTGGAAACATAGAGGGTACCTTCCACCAGGAAGGAGTAGAGCGAATTCTCTGCTGTTTGCAGGATGTTTAACTGTTTACTGGAGGTGTCATAGATAAAGATATAGTTGAAGGAGCAGAAATAGACCTTCCCCTGGTGAAAATAGGTTCTCCTTACACCCCAAAAGGAGTATAGATTCTGATCGAGGGTGTCGGAGATGGACCTGTATTGCATCTCTCCATGTCTGTCCGGAGCCAGGAATCCAAATTCAGAAACAGCTCCCACATAGACCACTCCATCGTCGCCTGTTACCATGGAGAGAATCATGGGATCTTTAGGGACCAGGATTCTGCGCCACTCCACACCGTCGTACTCCAGGACCCCTTTGTCGTTGTTGCCTACATAGATGATGCCGCGCGAATCCTGTGTGATGCACCAGTTTTGTTCGCTCCCCTTTGTGATGGCGTGTTGATAGTTGGTTACTATGGGGACCCCATTCCTGTTGGGCTGAGCAAACAGGATGTTTGTTGCCGGAAAGCAGAGAAGAAAAGCAAAAAGCAGGGATCGTTGGCTCATATAAGTAACTTTACCTTTTAAATTTAATTAATTCTTTTTTCCCACACCTATTTCAGCAGGCGCAAATCAAAGATGCCACCTTTTACAATATAACAGGGAGAGCCACACTCTTCATTGGCATTATACAGATGCATATCATCGGCATCAAAAGCCTCAATGACCCGGTTTCCCGATCGATACGTGGCACGGACCGTGTAGTTGGCGTCTATCTTTGAATAGAGATAAAACTCCTCAGTAGTAGCGGTATCCTGCCAGTCGATCACACCCTCTTCATAGCTTCCCCGGTATAATGTGAGGGGTACCGAATCATTTTCAGCATCAATGGTAAGGTAGATGATCAGGTTTGCGCTATCGGGTGCATAACCATAGCAATCTCCGCAATCCACCGACAGCATCCAGTCTTCCGGTTCACATGCCGTAAATTTGCCCGAAACCAGCACCAGGAGTGCAACTGCAATTAATTTAGTACGAAATCTCTTTCCGGACATTTTCATTACTCTGGGTTATGATTCTGATGAACAGTGTAATATTCGTCTTCCATGCCCCTTCAAGGAGTGTTCCATATGTATAACGTTCTGCTCCTGCTTTAATTCCGGCAATATCTCCCTGCAGGTAGAGGCCGGCCGACAGGGCCAGAGAGTAGTTAACTTTCGGATGGTCGGTGACACCCCTGAAGCTTGGCATGGAGAGCATTCCGTAGAGTCCGCCATAGATGCCATATTCCATGCCCGATTGGTCGTGCAGGAGTGAAAAATTCTTTCCCCCTCCATGAGTCCACACCCACCGTGACTCCCTGTATTGGTGTGTCAGCAGTTCTTCTACTTCAATCTGCACCTTCCTGTAAACGGGGCGAAAGTCGATACCGGTTTCAGCAAAGAAACCGAACTTACGATCCACCAGCGAGATCCGGACCTGCATCATATGTTCGTTTCTTCTGAAAGAGTTGCCCCACGCCAGGTTGAACTCTGAAAACCGGGGTCCGGGAGAGGGGGAGGCTCCGGCCGTTTTCAAAAGTGTGAGAATCTTTGTTTCGCCCTGCTGACGGGCAAGATCACACAGATTATTGCCAGGTTTAATGAGATGATTTACATTGGCACCGCTATCTATCAGTAGTTTGGCGATTGTGTCGCGCCTGTAGAGAACGGCCTGAGCCAGAGGGGTATAGTTATGTTTGTTGACCCTTTCCAGTGCTGCCTTATTCTCAAGCAGTAACCGGGCGATCCTGAGGTCACCTTGTTGAATGGCAATCATCAGGGGAGTATTGTTTTGGTTGTCGGTACCATCCGGATCGAGTCCGTTCTGCAACAATACATCTGCAGTCTCCATGTGACCAAAGTAAACAGCTGTCATCAGGGCCCCATTGCCATCTCTGTCACCGATGGTGTCGGAAGCACCATAAAAGAGAAGCAGGTCAGCTATCTCATAATTATTTATAGCTGCTGCATATAGCAATGCAGATCCCTGGTAACTGTCACGATGATCTGGGTCGGCCCCTTTTTCCAGCAGGAAGTGTGTCACATCAAAGTGACCATTGAGCACTGCAATTAGCAGGGGAGTGGTCTCCTCCATATAGGTTAATTCCGGGTCGGCACCATTAAGAACAAGTAGTTTGACCAGGAGCGCATTGCCGCTTTCAGCAGCAAACATCAGAGCTGTCATGCCCCCTTCCGCTTTAGCATTGGGATCGGCACCCCGCTGAAGAAGCATCAGTACTGCGGCGGGGTTCCCCTTTAAAACGGACTCAACCAGGTTCCAGTCATCCTCTCCCGCCCTGAAGTAAGAGGTATCTACAACCTCTCCCCAACCCTCCCCCTGGGCCTAGATATTAGGGCCAGAA
>DAOWNM010000123.1 GCA_030642565.1 Bacteroidota bacterium
CAGATCACTATCCACCTCCCGGCGGTCGTCGTCCACCACATAGCCTGTCTGGTTCACATTCTCCTTAAAATTCTCTCCCAGCTCGGAATACCGGACATGCATATGGTAATAGTTGGTCTCTTTGGCAAACCTCATGAACCATGCGCTGTGCGAAAGCAGTTCGCCCGGCACACTGGCCACAAACTGGCCTGTCAGTTTCCATGTCTCTCCAAGGTTCAGCACATAATCGCCACTGATGGATGTGACATAGCTTGAATCGTTCCTTTTATCCACCGCTGTAATCCCGACGGATGAAGATTCCAGGAAGTCACGCTTCACCCTGACGGTAGAAAACCAGGAAGGAGGTTCATCCTTTTCGGTCATCTGCATGGTACGGGTATTGAGGGTATTGAAGTTGTATTTCCCGGCCTTTCCATTCAGTTTGGCCCCATACAGAATATCCTGAATCCGCCTGGAGTAGAAGGTCTTGATACGGGTCTTATACATATCGTTCCCCTCCTGAAAAAAGATCCTCTTCTCAGGATAATTCAGTTCGTACCGTGTCAGGTTGATCCGCTCCTGATCGGCCTCCACAGTGGCAAAATCGGGGTTGATGGTTGCATCGGCTGTCACATTGGGAGATATCTGCCATTTAATGTCCCCTCCCGCATCTGGTTTCACGCTGTTGCTTACCCCTGTAAACTCATTATTTTCATAACGTACCGTGGCATAAGGATAGAGCGTAAGTTTACTTTCTGACGTCGGAACAGTGATCTCGGTGAGCGTTCCCCCTTGGGAGATCCGGAAATCATCGGTCAGTGTGCCCGACCAGTAAACTGTTTCAAGATTATTCGGGTATACCCTTCCAAAATTGACTCCCCAGGTCTCGGTTCCCGGTTTAAAGCGCAGACTTTTAAAAGGAATGGACATCTCCAATGTCCACCCCCAGGAGTGCATTACGGAAGCAGTTTTCCATTCTGTATCCCAGTTCACATCAATGTTCCGGCCATCGTCATTGATTCTGAAGTCTGTCTGTATACCCAGCGGGTTGGTCCAGAATCCATATCCTGAACGGTTGTCATTATAGGGATCGATCACCAGGGCAAAACAGTCATCTCCCTTGGTGAGCACATCCCGTGTAATCGACTTGGCCAGCACCTCTGTTTCCTGGTAGAGGTTTGAACTGATATAAATATTTTCACTATCAAAGCCCAGGTAAACAATGGTCTGTTGCGACGCAGCATCGCCGGGAATAGGTTCCATCTGTTTAAAATTGATTGCTGAATCGGCTCCGCTCCATTTTCCGGGTTCATGTACACCATCTATTGTGATGGCCGACTCCATAGGGAAGGCCCGGATGGAGCGCTGCGCAACTACCTCACTGCACAAACCAGTTATTAGAAAAGGAAGAAGAAAGAGAGTGCGTCTCATAGAGGTTTAGAGCAAAGCTCCGCTGGTATCCATGATCAGGGCAGCACCTTTATAGAGATTGAAAGCGCTTATACTCAAAATCACATGACTGATATCATTGTGGTTGAACCAGGGGCTTAATCCCCATTGAAAACTGAAAATTACTACAGACAGAAATCCTACACCCACAGCTCCCATTAATACCAGTACTCCCTTGTTGCCGGTCCTGTGGTAGATGAAATAACTGAGAGAACCCACTACTACTACCATTCCGAAAATGGTATAGTATTTGACCGGTGAGAAGGCCATGGTCCATAATGTATAAAACAGTGCAACGGCAAAGATTAGCACGTTGATGCGTGAGATGATCCTGGTGATCCCCGGTTGTACCAGGGGCTTTGCGACCTCCAGCAGCGCATGGGCCATCAGAGCAACTGAGCCCAGGGTACAGATCCATGAAACCAGTTTCCACTCCGTGGAGAGCCTGTACTGAAACGCATGACCAAAAATACCGCCAAACATGGCTCCCAGTCCAAGTAATAAAAAATAGTACTTGAAATACCACTTTACCCTTCCCATGTACTCCTTCCGTCTGATCCGGAAAAATGCATAAAAACAGATAGCAGCCAGCAGCAGATCTGTAAAGGTGGTCATCGGTTCATCGATTCTTATATTCAGAATCTCTATGGAGGGCTGTATGAACTTCTCAAACACACTCAAAAATAGTATTTATAAGGAATAAATGTAACCTGAATCATTATATTTGCTTCAGCCACAATTCAACTATGATTGGGAAGCACCTTTTACTATCCATCCGCAACCTAAAAAAAAATCTTCTCTACACACTGTTTGTGGTTGCCGGATTGACTGTAGGAATTACCACATTCCTCTCCACATTCCAATGGTCGGCCTGGCACCTGACATTTGACAGGAGTTTTCCTGAAAGGGAACAGATCTACAGGCTCACTTTTGAGGAAGATTATGAAGGCTTCTACCGCCATACAGCCAGAATCCTGCATGGAATAGCACTGAACAGAATTACATTCACAGAGATGCTTTCAGGAATTGAGTCAGTGGGCCGGATTGCACCATTCAGAAAGGCAGCCTTCAGACTGGACGATCGATCTTTCTATGAAGAGTACGCCTATAGTTGCGATCCTGCTTTCCTTGAAATATTTGTTCCCGAGGTGATTTCAGGAAGCCCCGATAACCTGCTTACAGAGCCTTTTACTGCCGTCTTAACAGAAAGTACAGCACGTAAGTTTTTCGGGGATAGGGACCCGGTGGGTGTACCGGTTGATCTGGTCCATCAATTTGGTGTGGATCCTGTCACTTATACTGTAACTGCTGTAATCAAAGATTTCCCGGAAAATTCTCATTTCAGAATATCAGTACTCACTTCCTTTGAAAATCCCGTTGAATACGAAGGTACTGCCTGGACCTATGTAAAGCTTAATCCTGCGGTTGACCCGGAGGAGATGGAGGCAAACCTGGATATTTTTATTGAAAGCAATGTGGATGAGTCATATTCCAGCCCGATTACTCCCCGCCTTCAACCCGTTGGTGATATACATCTTCACTCCCACAAGGCAAGAGAGATTCAACCCAATATACGGTTCAGGACAGTACTGATTGTGATTGTTGTGGGAATGCTTGTATTTGCGCTGGCATGGTTCAATTTTACCCTGCTCTCCTTTAGTAAGAGTCAGTTGCAGATACAGAGACTGGTGATACAGTGGCAAATGGGTGCCGGCAGGTCCGTTTTTTTCAGGCAGTTCCTGGTGGACAACCTCTTCATTGGCAGCATTTCCTATGTTATAGGAGTATTGCTGACACTCCTCATTGCACCAATCGTGGAAAACCAGGGGGGCACTTATATGTTTATGGAACCAATGGTCGTTATTCTCTCCCTCTCTCTGCTGCTACTGCTGATTATAGCCGGTGCCCTGATCACCTCGATCATCTCTACGGGAAAGCTTTTCAGGCATCTCTCCTCCAAACCTGGATCTCAACCTGATCATACCGGGAAAAACCTCTTTATCAGGGCCGTGATTGTGCTGGAATTTATCATCACCTTTGTGCTTCTTTCCAACCTGATCCTGATCTCCCGGCAAACCAGTTTCGCCATGACTCAGCAGCTGGGGGCCTCCCGTCAGGAGGCGATCCACCTGCTCAACCTGCATCGTGAAATCGTCAATAAATTTGAGGTTTTCAAAGAACGAATGATGGAAAGCCCAAATATTGCAAATGTTACCGGCAGCATGGTAGAACCAACTGGTCATGCTATGGATGCCAATACATTTGAGATAGATGGCATTGATGAAGGGGAGAAGAAGTTATTCCTTTTCCCTGTGGGGCAGGAGTTCCTGCGATTCTATGATCTGGAAATAATTCATGGTTCTGATTTCCCGGCCCACTATGACCCATCGGATTCAACTGAGTATTTTGTGTTGAACGAAACAGCTGCAAGAATGATTTCTGATAATCCCGGTGAACTGATTGGCAGGGAACTGACACTACACTATCCCCACCCCGGTCTTATCTGGCCGGGCCCTGTTACTGGAATTGTTGAAGATTTTCATTTGTCGGGTCTCGATTACGAAGTCTCCCCCATGCTGATCTTCCCTAAATACACCTGGCTGTGGTGCTTCTCCATTCTTCCGGCTGGTAATCCCGAACCTGCCCTGGAACACCTGAGATCAGTCTGGGATGAACTTTTTCCCTCTTACCCCCTTGAATACTATTTCTCATCTTCACTAATCGAACAACTCTATGAATCGGAACTGATTCAGATCAGACTACTGTTCAGCTTCAGTATACTGTCCATCATTATTTCCGGTCTGGGCCTCTTCGCACTCAGTGGCTTCTTTATGCAAAAAAGAATTAAATCGGCCGCTCTGAGAAAAATCAACGGAGCAAGAATCTACCAGGTAATCGCTCCGGAACTGTTATACTACCTGAGGCTGGCTATTCTCTCCTCAGCTCTTTCTCTGCCGGTCTCACTGTTTCTGATGGAGCGCTGGCTGCGCAATTTTAAGTACAGAACGGATATCCCGGTTTGGATCTTCCCGGTCTGCGCTGCAGTTCTTATTCTCTTTAGCTGGATTGCAGTATTCTATCACGCCATTCGCCTGGCCAGGATCAATCCGGTTGAATTTATCAAAGAGCAGTAATATGGACCACACTTTGCAATACCACTCCCATATACAAGAGATCCCGCGAATCAGGAAGGATCTGGAATTCCTAAAACAAGAGTGGGCCGTTCCAGAATCGGATATCAGGCAGATCCTGGTGATCATTGAAGAGTTGTTTTCAAATATTATCCGTTACGCCTTTGATGACAACAGGGAGCACATTATTGATATCAGATTGGTCAACAGTGACAATCAAATTGAGATTGAGATGATCGACGATGGGATACCCTTTAATCCGCTGGAATATCAGATAGAACCTTTAGCAGATCCGGCTACCTCAGATGCGGGAGGAATGGGACTAACCCTTATCAGGGCATTCTCCAGCAACATATCGTACAACCGTACCTCCGGAAAAAACCACCTTAAAGTCACCAAAAAAGTAATAAACAGATGAGCAATACTACATTGATTGAACTGAATGGTCTGATCAGATCGGGAGAAGAGAGGAAGAAGATTCTGCTTAGAACCAACCTGATTCTGTTTGGTGCCCTTTTCATGATCATTTTTTTTGTACCGGTTATCCCCATTAAGGACCGTTATCTGACAAGTATGCTGCTCAGCATAGTTGTTGCATCCGGACTATTTGCAGCCGACTTTTCTAGGGCTGCTTTTCGGATTCTTCTTACCATCGGTACAGTGGTCATCATGGTAACATTAATAGACCTGTTTCTCCCGGATTTGAAATATCTCAACATTATCACTTTTGGGCTGAATACACTAGTCTTCATCGTGGTTACCATTGCCCTGGTTGCTCATGTTTTCATGGCCAGAGAGGTTTTTAGTTCTACCCTGCTCTGTGCCATTAATAGCTATCTTCTGATCGGACTGACCCTCTCCATGCTGTTTCTTATTATGGATATCTATTTCCCCAGCAGCTTCAATCAGGTGGAATCCGGTGAAGGGAATTTCTCCACATTTGTCTACTACGGTTTTATCACCCTCACTACATTGGGATACGGCGATATCACTCCAGACACATCGCTGGCCAGATCCCTTTCTACCTTCACTGCACTGTTCGGACAACTCTACCTGGTGATCATCATGGCCCTCATCATTGGGAAATATTTAAATGTTAACGAGCCCGGGAAGTAGCCGGTATTCCTCAAAAAATCATTGTGTGTTGTTTACAATTTGAAACGAGTCTAACCAATTTTTTATACAATAATGGTTAAATTCGCGTCTTTAATAACTATTACTCTCATATTCCAAACCATATGATAAAAGATAGAGATTACTCAAAATGGCAACTCTGGTCACTGGTGATCCTGCGTGTTGCCATTGGATGGCACTTCCTCTATGAAGGAGTTGTTAAACTATTGAATCCCAACTGGTCATCCCTGGGATACCTGGTGGATTCCAAAGGACTTTTTGAAGGTGTATTTCATTCCATTGCCGGGAATCCTGCACTGCTGAATATAATGGATTTTATGAACATGTGGGGGTTGATTCTCATAGGAGCCGGACTGATCGTTGGTCTTTTCACAAGGGTTGCCTCCATTGCAGGGATGGTCCTGCTGGCATTCTATTACCTCTCCCACCCTGCCATTATCGGGGTTACCTTTGCCATGCCTGCCGAGGGTAGCTACCTCTGGGTCAATAAGAACCTGCTTGAATTGATTACCCTCTGGGTAATTGTGCTGTTTCCCACATGGAATACCATTGGGTTGGACCGATTTTTGTTCAACAAGAAATAATTAACTGATATGACTAATAAAGATAATAATGGAGGCGGTAGCAAAATGAACCGCAGGGATGTCATCAAAGGGTTGGCCACCGTACCTGTACTGGGTGCCATGGCTTATGGTACCTGGAGAAAAATAAGGCAGGACCACATCCGCAACCACAAACTGTCCAAAGAGCTCAATATGAGTACTGAGGAACAGGAGTATATCTCGTACAAACATGACGGAGACACCATCAGGATCGGGATCATCGGCTTTGGTATCAGGGGAGCCCAGTTGATGAAAGCTGCCGGGTTTGTTACCCCAAAAGCTATTCAGGAGATGAAAGACGCTGCCGAGAAGGACTCCCAGAACAAAAGGTATTCCGAATATCTCGAGCAGAACGATCTGAATATCCAAATAACAGGTGTATGCGACCTGTTTGATGTCCATGCAGAGGATGCAATGGCTGCTGCTTCAAATATAGGCAGGGAGGGCACTGGTGGCCAAATGGGTGCCGCTCCAAAACGATACAGAACCTATCAGGAGATGCTGGCCTCCGATGATATTGATGCCGTCATTATTGCAACTCCCGACCACTGGCATGCACAGATGACTATTGACGCTGCTAAAGCAGGGAAACATGTTTATGCAGAGAAAGGATTTACCTTGACCATGGATGAAACCTATGTTGTTCGTGATGCGGTGAAGGTAAGTGGCATAGTTTACCAGTTGGGTCACCAGGGACGTCAGACTGAGAGTTATATCAAGGCTAAGGAGGCCATTGAAAAAAAACTCATTGGAAAAATTAACCTGATTGAAGTCTGTACCAATCGCAACTCCCCCAATGGTGCCTGGGTATATGACATCCATCCCGATGCCAATCCAAATACCGTTGACTGGGCGCAATTTGAAGAGCCCTGCGAGGTTAAACACCCCTGGAGTCCGGAACGATTCTTCCGCTGGAGATGCTGGTGGGACTACGGAACCGGTCTGTCGGGCGACCTGCTTACCCATGAATTTGATGCCATTAACCAGATCATTGGAATGGGAATTCCTACCTCTGCTTCTGCTTCAGGCGGTGTTTACTTCTACAAGGATAAAAAGAAGGGTCATTATATAAATGAGATCAGGGAGGTGCCCGATGTCTGGAACGCAGTACTGGAATATCCCGACCTTGACTTCAGCTTGCTTTACAGCGCTTCGCTTGCAAGTAACCACAACAGAGGTAAGACGATCATGGGTCATGACGGTTCTATGGAACTGGGGAATTCATTGACTGTATATGCGGACAGTGAGAGTACCAGGTATAAGGAGCAGATCAAGAGTGGTCTGATCGATCCGGAACTTCCCATCTACACTTATATACCCGGGCGAAAAAACGTGGATTCTGTGGCCACAGCCACCGAGCAGTATTTTGCTGCCAGGGGACTGCTCTATACTTACCGTGGTGGACGCAGGGTGGATACCACCCACCTCCATATTGCTGAATGGGTTCAGGCAATC
>DAOWNM010000237.1 GCA_030642565.1 Bacteroidota bacterium
AATACACTTCGTATTGCCCAGCGATTGGAAGGATCGGTCAGGCAAACCGGGCTCCATGCATGCGGTGTGATTATTGGAAGGAACAGCCTGACCGAACATCTGCCAGTCTGTAAATTTAAAGATTCTGAACTCCTGGTAACCCAGTTTGATGGCCATTTCGTGGAGGATGTGGGTATGCTCAAGATGGACTTCCTGGGCCTGAAAACCCTGTCGATCATCAAAGACGCCGTTACCAATATCAAAGAGTCCAGGGGTGTAGAGGTCGATATCGATCACCTGCCCATGGACGACCAAACTACGTTTGAACTCTATTCAAGGGGAGATACCACAGGACTGTTCCAGTTTGAATCGCCAGGTATGAAAAAATATCTGAAGGATCTCAAGCCCAACCGTTTTGAGGACCTGATTGCTATGAATGCACTCTACAGACCGGGTCCAATGGAGTACATTCCCTCCTTTATCAACCGGAAGCACGGAAAGCAAAAAATTGAGTATGATCTTCCCGAAATGGAGGAGTATCTTAAAGATACCTACGGGATAACCGTCTACCAGGAGCAGGTGATGCTACTCTCAAGAAAACTTGCCGGATTTACAAGAGGTGAAGCAGATTCACTTCGAAAAGCCATGGGTAAGAAGATCAAGAAGATGATGGACGAACTCAAGGTGAAGTTCGAGCAGGGGTGTGAGAAAAATGGATTTTCGAAACAGAAGATCGAGAAAATATGGGCCGATTGGGAGGCATTCGCCCAGTATGCATTCAACAAATCGCACTCCACCTGCTACGCCTATGTCTCCTACCAGACGGGCTATCTGAAAGCGAACTACCCGGCAGAATTTATGGCTGCAGTGCTGAGCCGTAACATCACCGACATCAAAAAGATCGGTCAGTTTATGGACGAATGCCGGAGAATGGGTATTTCGGTGCTTGGTCCGGATGTAAACGAAAGCAATGTAAGGTTTACCGTCAACGATAAAGGGAATATCCGGTTCGGCCTGGGTGCCATCAAGGGTGTGGGTGAGAATGCAGTCAGAAGTATCATCGAGGAGAGGATCGGTAACGGTCCGTTCAAAGATATATATGATTTCGTGGAGCGGAACGACCTGCACCAGGTGAACCGGAAGAATTTTGAGGGACTGGCAGTGGCCGGCGCGCTGGACTGTTTCGATAACATATCCAGGAGTCAGTACATCGATACACTGGAGGAACAAGATGCCACTTTTATTGAGCAGTTAATCAAGTTTGGCAATAAGATCCAGTATGAAAAAAATACACCTCAGCAGAACCTGTTTGGTGAGAACAGCGCCATCGCCATTTCTAAGCCGGAACCTCCCGAGGTAAACCGGTGGGAGGACATTACCACCTGCAAACAAGAGAAAGAACTCCTGGGATTCTACCTGACCTCGCATCCACTGGACAGGTTTAAACTGGAAATAGATGGATTCTGTCCCAATACACTTGAGGATCTCAGCGACTTGCAGAAATTCAGGGGCAGGGATGTGGCCTTCTGCGGTATGGTAAAGAGCGTCAGAGACGGAGTGGACCAGTGGCGCAATAAACCTTATATGCTGGCCCAACTCGAAGATTATACCGACACCTATAACCTGAGGTTAAAAAATGACGATTACGTCAATTTTAAGCAGTATTTTCTTCCCGATGTTGCACTGATGATCCGTGCAACCGTCAATGAGTGGAGTCCCAGGGATGAGCCCGGTAAAAAGATTTATTCACTGAAACTGAAGATGGTATACATGCTTGCTGATGTCCGTGAAAAGCTGGTCAAATCGGTCGATGTCTCCGTGGATATTAATCAGGTTTCCGGTGAACTTATTGATTCTTTTGAGCGTTATACCGTGAATGAAAGCGGGAAAATTCTAAAGTTCCGGATTTATGATCCTGAAAGCAATATGAAATTAAACCTCTTTTCTCGTAACAGACAGGTGCGGCTGACCGATGAATTTGTAAACTTTCTCAAGGACAACCCGGGTTTTGAATTCCGGCTTGGGTAACTATTTTTTTTTAATTTTGACCAATATTTATTTCTATAAATCTTAAAACATGGCATTAAAAGCAACCGATAGCAATTTCGACGAACTGGTACTGAACTCTGATAAACCTGTGATAGTGGATTTCTGGGCTGAATGGTGCGGTCCCTGCCGCATGGTAGGACCCATTGTTGAGGAAGTGGGTGTTGAATATGAAGGCAAAGCCATAGTAGCCAAAGTTGATGTGGACAGCAATCCCGGTATTACTACAAAATATGGCATCAGGAACATCCCGACTATTCTCTTTTTCAAAGACGGAGAAGTTGCTGACAAGCAGGTGGGTGCTGTACCCAAAAGTACCATCGTCGGAAAGCTGGACCTCATTCTTTAGAATCGTCTTCCAATAATCAGGATATCATCCAGCTGACCCAGATCACCCCTCCACTTTTCGATGGTGTAATCAAGGATGGCACGCTGTTGTGACATTGCTTCAGGCTGAATTTTCAGGAGAGTCTCTTTCAGGTTTTTATACTTGAACTTCTTCATAAGTTCACCACCAAACTGGTCGGCATATCCATCCGAGAAGAGATAAACGGTATCGTTCTGCATAATATCGATCCTGTGGTTTTGAAAATCAGTATCAGATTTGAATGATGAGCGACCGATAGATTGTTTATCGGCTTTGGTTTCAAGGAGCTCACCGTTCCTTACCAGGTAGAGCGGATTAAAGGCCCCCGAGTACTCAAGGTATTTCCCCTTGCGGTCGTAGGAGACCAGCGCCAGGTCCATGCCATCGTAAACATCATAGGAATCGCTACGCTGATGAAGTGTTTCAAGCACCTCTTTATTGAGCTGATCAAGGATTTTACCTGGTTCCAGGATCCCATACTCCCTGACGATCTTTGTCAGTGAATTGTGCCCTATGATAGACATAAATGCCCCTGGTACTCCATGACCGGTACAATCCACGGCAGCAAAGAACTCCTTATCGCCAACCTCCGTAAACCAATAAAAATCGCCACTCACAATATCCTTGGGTTTGAAGAGAATAAAGGTGTCCGGATAGGGTGACTTTTCCGGAAGAATGGCAAACTGAATCCTCTTGGCATACCTGATACTATCGGTAATATCCTTATTCTTCTGGGCCAGCTCCTCCTTTTGAGCCACCACGATGGCTGTACGATCCTTAACTTTGCCTTCCAGAATCAGGTTTTCTCTCTTCAGGGCCCTCTCCCTGATTTTGATATAGGATATAATGATGATTGCAAGTGCTACTACTACTGAGAGAATGAAGTACCACGTGAGGTAGAAGGGCGGTCTGATCACAAAGGAGAAAGAGGCAGGCTCTCTGTTCCATACCCCGGCACTGTTTTTGGCCTTTACCAGGAAAGTATACCTGCCATGAGGTAAAACAGGATAGATGGCTCGGGTTTGTCTGTCTGGCATTCGCCAGTCATTATCGATCCCATCCAACATGATCTGATACAGTACTTCGTCAGGATTGAGGGTAATGGCAGCATACTGAAAAATAATGGAGTTCTGCTTGTGTGAGAGGCTCAATCCCTGGATCATATCAATAGTCAAATGATCGACCTGCATCCCTGTGATATGAACAGCTGGTTCTCCGGTTACAGGAACCTCCCTTGAAGGGCGGTATTTGGTGACCCCCGCTACCGTTCCAAACCAGAGGTCCCCTGCCTGGTCCACGTAGGATGCATTGGGCTTTGTCTCTATCCCTACAAAACCACTTCTGGATGTAAAAGAGTAAAAGCGCCCTTCGTCCCTGAAAAAGATATTGAGCCCTTTATTGGTCCCCACATAGATATTGTTATAGCGGTCCACATTCACCTGGTTAATGAGGTTTGCCAAGAGTTCGCCGCCCTCCACTGTATATACACGAATCACCTGTTTATGATCAACATCATAATGAATCACACCCCTTCCCTCAGTCCCGATCCAGTATGTGCCATCCTGGTCCTCTGCCAGACAGAGGGGCGTAAAATCAAATCCCAGGTTCATATCTACAAACTCACCATCATCAATCAGGGTAATACCTCTCCCGTTCTGTCCAATCCAGACCCTGTCGTCCGAATCGATAAAGAGCGCAGAAATGTGGTTTCCTTTCAGACCATCAATCTGGGTAAACTTCTTTACCACCCTTCTTTTGCCAATATCGTAATAGATCAATCCATCCAGTGCTCCTATCCAGAGATAATTGTCCCGGTCGATATCCATGGCCCTCACCTGTTTCTGACCAATTATTCTGTTAAGTTGCCAATCTTCTGTAAGGCCCCTGGTCCGGTGGTAATTTGCAACTCCCGAGGTAAAGGTTCCGATCCAGACTGTTTCATCTTTATCCTCCCTCAGAAACTCAATCCTCTCTCTTCTCAACTCTTCAAAATCGTGCATCGAACCTCCTGCAGATGCCGGGTCAAGGATCGTTATCCCCTCATTGGTCCCAAACCAGTAGGAGCCGTCACTTCTCTGAAGAATGG
>DAOWNM010000256.1 GCA_030642565.1 Bacteroidota bacterium
ACTGCTTACGACGGTAAATTCATGGGAAACTGGTCCAAATCGGGTTCGATCATCACCAGGCTGGAAGGTGACAATCAGGTGGTGGCCAAAATCGACGGCAAGTACTGGATGTACTGGGGCGAGAAGTTTATCAACCTCGCCTGGTCGGAGAACCTCTATGACTGGTATCCTGCTCTGGACGAACAGGGCGAACTTGCAACAGTCATCGAAACCCGACCGGGTTATTTCGACAGCAACCTGACCGAATGCGGCCCCCCGGCAGTGATCACTGAGGAGGGTATTGTTCTGCTCTATAATGGCAAAAATTCGGATGGCGATGATGCCTCCCCGAATCTGCCCAGGGGAACATATTCAGTTGGGAAAATTATCTTTGATCCCGCTAGCCCGGGAAAGGTACTTTTTCGTTCCGATACATGCCTGCTGAAACCCACTCTGCCCCACGAGCTCACCGGTCAGTATAAATCGGGGACCACCTTTGCTGAAGGGCTGGTCCGCTACCAGTCAAAATGGTTCCTCTATTACGGAACAGCCGACTCGTATGTGGGTGTAGCCATTTCGGAATGATTCCACACCATTTAATCTGTATCTCCTAAATACCTGACGATGAAAAAAGTCCAATCAACAGGAAAAGCTATTCTTGCTATTCTACTGTTTAGCCTGAATCTCCATGCGCAGGAGATCCCATTGCCCGAACATCCCCGGCCCGATTTCCAGCGTGAAAACTGGATCAACCTCAATGGCACTTGGGAATTCCAATTCGATAGTCTCGATATAGGACTGGACCAGGGGTGGTATACCCGGCCAATATTTAATGATAAGATAACTGTGCCATTCCCCTGGGGATCCCGGCTTTCGGGCGTGGAAAACCTGGCCCATATAGCCTGGTACAGCCGTCGCCTTGATATTCCGGATGACTGGAACGGTAGAAGAACCTATATTGTGATCGGGGCATGCGACTGGAAAACCAGTCTGTGGATCGATGGCAAATTTGTGGGTGAACATCAGGGAGGTTATACCCCATTTGAATTTGATCTGACAGGATTTAGCACACCGGGGAAGGCCCATCAACTGGTGTTGCGTGTGGATGACACTCCACACCCCTATAAACTGGAGGGAAAGCAGGGGTATGGTGAAGCCAAAGGAATATGGCAGACAGTCTACCTGGAGAGCAGAGGAAGCATTGCGCTCAAACATATCCACTTTACGCCAGACATTGACAAAGGGTCAGTCAAGGTGTATGGCTTGCTGGACCAGCCCGCAGAGGAGGATCTCTACATCAATCTTTCGTTCCCAAATCATGAGATAACAGGGATGATCACTTCACCCAAAATTAGCAAGAAGATGCAGGAGGTGGAGTTTGAAATCCACATTCCCAACCCACAGCTCTGGGACCTGGATAATCCATACCTCTATGATCTGAAAATCCAGCTTCATAACAACCAGACCATATTTGATGAACTCTGCTCCTACTTTGGCATGCGAAAGATCAGCATCATGGACCTTCCCGGCACCCCATTTCCTTATGTGGCACTGAATAACAGACCGATCTATTTGCAGTTGAGCCTGGACCAGGCCTACCATCCAGACGGCTTTTACACATACCCCAGTGATGAATTTATGAGGGACGAAATTATCAGATCCAAAAAAATCGGTCTGAATGGCAACCGGATTCACATTAAAACAGAGGTGCCACGCAAACTTTACTGGGCGGATAAACTGGGATTGTTGATCATGGCCGACGTGCCTAATTTCTGGGGTGAACCTGACGAAAATGCCAGGCAGGAGTGGGAATATGCCATGCGGGAGATGATCGCACGTGACTATAACCACCCTTCCATCTTCTCATGGGTCCTGTTTAATGAAACATGGGGACTCGTTTCCGGCAGAGGGAAAAAGCGCGCCTACCTCCCTGAAACCCAGCAATGGGTTAAAGAGAAGTTTACCGAAGCCAAACAGCTTGATCAGAGTCGCCTCATTGAAGATAATTCCCCCTGTAATTATGATCATGTGGAGACCGATCTCAATACCTGGCACGCCTACCTGCCCGGTTACAGATGGAGTGAATTCCTCCAAAATGTGGTCGATAATACCTATGCAGGTTCTGAATGGAACTTTATTGGGGGGAACAAACAGGCCCGGGTTCCCATGCTGAATAGTGAATGCGGAAACGTATGGGGATATAGTGGAAGTACAGGTGATGTGGACTGGAGCTGGGATTATCATATCATGATGAATGAATTCAGGAAACACCCCAAAGTCGCAGGATGGCTCTATACCGAACACCACGATGTGATCAACGAGTGGAACGGTTACTATAAATTTGACCGCACTGAGAAATTCACCGGATTTAATGATTTCATCCCGGATATGGAGCTACGGCATCTGCACAGTGAGGTATATCTCTCTACTGGATCGGAACTGTGCAGATCTGTGAGGCCCGACGGCCTGGTAAAGGTTCCACTCTACCTGTCGGTGATGACCGACCAGGTACCTCCCGATCATTATATTCTTGACTATGAACTGTCGGGACGGGACTACCATGGAAAATTCAGACATATACTATTGAAAAGCGAAATTCTTGAATCCCTCCCCTACTTCAATAGCGAGGTGACCCCACTCTCTGTACGAATGCCCGAAACTCCCGGACTCTATCACCTGACCCTTCGACTACGTGATGAAAATGCCTATATCTACCACCTTAATTTTACCAGTTTCCTGGTGGAAGAGCGGGAACAGTCAGGCTCGGACAACCTTGAGGAAACCAGGTCGATCTCCTTCGCTCCATCCTCCTTCAGTGAAGCCTCCTGGTCCGATGGCCAGTGGAATATTCTGGATGGTTTGAAAGTAAACGGTACCGGGAAAGGCTATTTCTCCTATGATGTGAACGTTCCACCTATCATAAACCTGGATGAACTAAAGAAGGTAACCTTGGTTTTTGAGGCCTCAGCTAAAAAACTACATGGCAAGGACCGCCAGGATAAAAGTGAACTGGGCGGTGATTATATGCGTGGACGGGGCACTTATGATCCCAGCCGGAATCCCAACTCCTATCCGATGACAGACACCTATAAATATCCAACACTGGTGAAAGTGAAGGTGAACGGTAAAGTGGTAGATCTATTCTACCTGGAAGATGATCCGGCAGACCACCGGGGTGTTCTCTCATGGTTTTCCCAGCTGCAGGATGGAAAGCTTCGGGAAGCGGGCTCCTATGGATACCTCCTGAAATCGAATATTCCGCTGGATCTGGTTAGGAATTCGCCGGACGGAATACTAAATATCCGTTTCGAGGTGGATGAAGGGATGCCGGGCGGACTGGCCATCTATGGCAAGCTATTCGGCCGCTACTCCCTGGACCCCACCCTGCTGTTTGAATAGTTAAGCCAAGCCTGTAATACCAGAGGTCGGACAGCAATCACCAATCCAATTCTCAAATACCTATCAGCCCCCTCTCTTTAAGGAGAAGGAGCGTATTCAAAAAATCAGGAAGGTACTGGCTGAATCGCATCAATACTATACGGAATCTGCTGCGGCCAATCATCTTCCGGGTCTGGCCTATGGTGTAGTAGTGGACGATTCACTGCTCTTCCTTGGCGGATGCGGCATGACCAATATTGATACAGGTGAACCAGTTACCAGGCATTCACTCTTCAGGATCGCCTCCATGAGCAAAAGTTTCACTTCCCTGGCCATCCTGAAACTGAGGGACGAAGGAAAGCTCTTCCTGTCAGATCCCCTCTATAAGTATATTCCGGACCTTAAGCAACTCACCTACCTTACTGCCGATGCCACTCCGGTTTCCATACTCAACCTGCTGACCATGACCGCCGGATTTCCGGAAGATAATCCATGGGGTGACCGCTTCCTGGATATAAGTGATGAAGCGCTGATTGAACAGGTGGAAGAGGGGATCTCTTTTTCAACCGTCACCTCTCTCCATTACGAGTACAGCAACCTGGGATTTGGTCTGCTTGGGCATATTATCACCAAAAATATCCTTCAACCCCTGGGGATGAACCATACATACTGGGAATACAGTGGAGTTCCCCGGGAGCTTCTCGCACAGGGGTACAGGTGGAAAGATGAGAGATGGGTATCCGAACCCCTGCTGCACGATGGTGCTTTTGGTGCCATGGG
>DAOWNM010000040.1 GCA_030642565.1 Bacteroidota bacterium
CTTCCACCTCTTTCCTGATATTCCCTTTTCCCGGGTTATCCAGCTTCTCTTTCATCAACTTAACCAGGTCCTCCTTACTTAACAAACCATAGTTGTTATCCTCCTCTTCAGGTTCATGATCTTCAATGTCCACATCATCATCATAAGAAGCATTTTTTTGCTGCTCCTCGCTGTCATCGATCAGCTGTTCGGGTTCCGTTTTGGCAGGGAGATGATCTGTTTTAGACGCGGGTTCGGCAGATTCGGAGGGTTCGGATACTGGTTCGGATGCGGCTGGTGCGGGTTCAGGTTCTGAAATCTCCGGAACGGGTTCCTTAGCTGGCGGAGCGGTATCTGCTATGGGTTCTGAGGTGTGGGATTCAGGTAATTCAACTACAGCCTCCCTGGGATCAGGTTCGGTTGCAGACACAGGTGGATCAACATGATCTGCAGTGTCGTTCTCTTTCTCCTCGCTGGGAGGTTTGGGATGCCTGGTTTCTGTTTTTTGCTCTTCGTTTTTCTTCTCCTTCAGAGGATCATTTACTTCAGAATTTTTCATAACAGGTAGAGGATTAGTAGGTCGCCAATTATACAAATTTATCATTTTTCATTAAACGAACTCTTTTTCAGAAAAAATCTGTCCTATCTTCGTAGAAAATCAACCACTATGCGCATCGATATTATTACGGTGTTACCACAATTATTGGAGGGGCCCCTTAATCACTCCATCGTTAAGAGAGCCAGGGAGAAAGGGCTTGTGGAGATCCATATTCATGACCTGCGGGAATTCTCGCAGAACAAGCACAGAAAGGTTGATGATTATGCATTTGGTGGTGATGCTGGCATGGTGCTATCTATCGAGCCTATTCACAGGGCCATCTCTCACCTCACTTCACAACGGGAATATGATGAAATCATCTATACTTCACCCGATGGGAGCAGGTTTGATCAGCGGGAAGCCAATCGCCTGATCCTGGCTGGAAATCTGATTATCCTGTGTGGCCATTATAAAGGGATTGATCAGCGGATCAGGGATCACCTGATAACCCGTGAAATCTCCATAGGGGATTATGTGTTGACAGGGGGAGAGCTGGCCGCTGCTGTCATCACTGATAGTGTGATCCGCCTTCTGCCGGGAGCCATCTCTGATGAAACCTCGGCACTGAGCGATTCATTTCAGGATGGGTTGCTGGCTCCACCCGTCTATACCCGGCCAGCCGACTACAAAGGTTGGAAAGTGCCTGATATCCTTCTATCGGGGCATGCTGCAAAGATCGACCGGTGGAAATATGAACAGTCACTTGAACGCACACGCCATCTCAGACCCGACCTTTTGGAAGGTAAAGAGGATTGATTACCTGAGTGCTTTTCGGACAAAAGCAACGGTGAAATAAGACATCAGGAACAATCCAAAGAACCCTTCAATGGCTGAAATCCAGCGAACTGCTCCATAAGGATAGTGATCACCATAACCAATGGTAAGGAATGTAATGGCACTGTGGTAAAAGGAGCGGGCCATCGTGGAGAGCTGATCGTCAACCGAGGCTATGATATCTGCAGCTGTCCACAGCAGCATAAAATAGTAAACCAGGCTGAACACTACGAAACATGTAACCATGGTGATCAGGACCCTGACCGGACTGGTGGCATAGAGTCCGGCTCTGTCGAATAGCCCCAATTTGAACCAGTAAAGTGGATAATGGTAGATGGCAGTAGCTGGTTTTTGCTTTACAGATTCAGAGAGAGCCGCCTTCGATTCACACCGTTTAAACTCCACATAGACTTTGTCTTCGGAATTGTAGAGTCCAAGGTTCTTGAAATTCTCCTTCAGAATCCTGAACTGCTCCGCCTTAACCCGGTGGGTACTATCCGGTTGACTATTGATCATCATTTTTACATTGTTGCGATACCAATCAACATAAAACCTGCCCAGCAGTCTCATTCCTCCCATATGGATAATATCAATTTTGGTAGTAAAATCATGGGGATTCATATCGATAATATCCCTGACCACCGTATTGGAGAGGTCGATAGTGCTGCTTCTGTTGATCCTCAGGTCTATAAATCCATTCAGATGACAGAAACCCAGTGAAAGAGTGCGAAACCATGATTTATAGAAACTGACCCGCTCCTCGCTGAACAGGGTGCGCTCAAAACTTACATCCACATTCTCAAATACCACCTCTCCTGATTCAAAAACGGAGCGGTTGAAATTGACACGCCCCTTACCAAACTCCACGGTCCGGAAATCGACACGTCCGGGTCCAAATTCGGTCCGCTCAAAACTGAGATCCACCTCCCTGAATGTGGCAAAATGAAAATCCACTTTTCCCTCTCCAAAGCGGGCAGTTCTTAAAGGAGACCTCCTCCCCCTTTATCACCACATTTTTAAAGTTAAAATAGCCTTCTGACAGACGGGAGTTGTGGAACGAAACAACCGCTGTATTGAACTGTACCGATTCAAAACTGATATCTCCTCCAGGTAACCCATCAACTCCACCACCGGCTTCTCTTTTCCTGGCACCTGAAGATGGATCAAAGCAGTACCGGGTAATATGACCCCGGCTTCTGTTTCAAATTTCAGCTTTTTAATTTCAGCTTTGAATGAGGTGTGTCCGGGTAGCATGGCAAAATGTATATATACTGAATAAAGTAAAACTCAATCAATGGTTTTTCGCTGGCAAAGGGAGGCGAAATCGCAATAGCTGCACTTATTGTCGTTTTCTCTCTGCACAAAAGGAACAGCCGGATCAAACAGCTTCTGAAGAACTTCTCTCAACAGTTGTAAGAAACGCTCCTCCAATCCCGAGAACGAATCAATTCTCCCCTCCTTTTTGAGGCTTGTCATATTCAGTGCCGGATCGAACTGATCTTCGAAAAGCCCTTTCATGGCATAGAGTCCGGGCATCACCTTTTCGCCGGCATAATCCTCACCAACCAGCCAGGCGTAAAAAAGGGTCTGCATGGCTGCCCCGTTCCTGCTTCTGTAATTCCCTTCAAACAGGGATTCAAGCGTGGAAAACCTCTGACTGGTATGACCTGTTTTATAGTCGATGACCCTCAGAAGTCCATTCACCCTGTCGATCCGGTCAATTTTTCCACCCATCCGGATCTCCAGCTTTTTGTGATTCACCTCTATATGAAGGTTTCTCCTGTAGTCATTTTCGGCCGACACAAGTTCAAAGGGAGCAATGGTAAGGTCGGTCCGGACAATCTTCTCCAGATACCGGAGCATCACACGAAATATGATAATATTCCTACCCTCCAATACTTCACGCTTCCTGCCCTTGAAATGCTGTTTCATAAAGAGAGACCTGAGAACCTCCTCAGGTTTTGCCGAATCTATTAGTGCCGATAACTCCTCCCTGGTTATCTGCTGGTTATTTCGTTCTGCAATCTCGCTGTAAAGCTCTTTCAGGGTATCATGAACCACGGTCCCAAAACCTGCAGCGTCAATCTCCTCACTGATCTCATCGGGTTCACCGATACCGGCAATATACCGGAGGTAAAATTTCAGCGAACAATCGATATATGTATTGATAGCTGAAGGTGAGAGATATGGTCCCTCTTCGCCATCTGCAATATATCGCTCCAGCTTTCTCTCCGTTTCCGGGATGTGAGGTACCACCAGTGGTGGAACTTCACGGGCCCGCACCTCCATTCCGGGCCTGGTAACTTCGATCCCCCTGCTGAAAACCAACTGGTGGAGGTAGCGGCTCATCTCCCCGGTTCGCATCCCTTCCGAACCACTATTGAAAAGAAGATCAACCCTCTCGGCACGCTGCAGCAGACGATAAAAATAGTAGGCATAGATGGCATCCATATCCTCCTTTGCAGGCATTCTGAATGCGAGGCGAAGTGAATAGGGAATATTGGAGTGGCCGGAGTGGGCTGCCGGCATCACCTCTTCATTCATGGAGAGCAGAATCACATGTTTAAAATCGAGCAACCTGGTCTCCAGAATTCCCATCAGCTGAAGCCCGGAAAGGGGCTCTCCCTCGAATGGAATACGGAGTCCCCCCAGCAACTTTCTGAGCAACCTTTCAAGAATAGAAACAGTGATGGAAGGGCGCGGCGATATCACCGTTTCGAGCTTATTCAGATGGGTCAGTAACTGAAAGATAAACTCTCTGTCCAGTGCATTATGCATCAACTCCTCTTTTCCTGCAAGTGTTTCCAGGATATAATGGAAAAGGGTCTTCAGATATTCAAGCAGTCCGGCGGCATCCTCCACAGGTCTGAAGATGGCCTTTCCCAACTCCCCACTGAACATCTCCCGATCTACCATTACCAGGTTGTTTTGCATGATATTACGGGTCAAATCTTCAGAAGATTCATCCTTCATCCTCCTGAAATAGGGATGCAACAGGATCGCCATCACATCCTTGTGATAAAACAACACTTTTCCACCGGAAGCTTTCCGGATATTGTGCTGCATGCGAAGCAGGGTATCAATAAAGCTATAGACCGGTGTATTTTTCATGGGATACCCCATAGTCACATTAATCTCCCCGGTACCCTCGGGAAGCGACATCATTACCGGCAAGAGCAACTCCTCATCACACAGAACCAGAGCCGTATCTGTACACTCGCTAAGTGCTTCAGGCTTCTTTGATTCCAGAATCCTATGAACCGTTTTGGCCTGAAGGACATCGGTGGGTAACTCAAAAATCCTGTACTCCTTCTCCTCATCCAGTCCACGAAACTCCTCCAGTATGGCTGCTGCCGGAAACTGCTCCATATTGTCTCTTAAGAACCGGCCCGCCTCTTTGCCGGACCTGTCGGTATACTGGTGATCATGATCCCAGTAAAACTCAGCTCCATGGTTCTGCATCCCGGAAAAGATTCGTTTTTCACACTGGTTCAAAGCATTAAAACCTGCAATAATGGTTCGCCCCTCCCAGCTATAATCCATCTCTCCCCTTCCTGTTCTATCTGCTATCTCCCGGTACTGCATCCCCTGGTAACCCTCACCCCTGTCTGATAAGACGCTCCTTAACCGGTTGTACAATACCGGCAGGAGCATCCAGCTTCTGAGAAATTGCTCCTTCTCCGGAGTCGGGTTACCCGCATGAAATCCTGTCCAGAACTGCCGAATAAACTCAAGCTGCTCAGGTTCCAGACCGGCCATGGGCTCTTCCAGCGCTTTCAGGTCGATGATATTGCTAAAGAGCATTTCAGCATCAACCAGGTATTTATCCAGCTCATCAAAATCCCTGAGCATCATTTCACCCCACAGATAGAACTCATCCAGAGAATCGGGATGTTTCACTGAATCATGATAGATATCGTACAGGGTAAAGAACAGGTCAATGGGATCGGCGCGTTCCAGCTGACTTGACTCATCGATAAAATCGCTGATGGCATAGATATGTGGCGCCCAGCCGGTTTGTGTAATATGTTTTGTCAGGTGCCGCTGCAGGAAGAGTCCCGCACGCCTGTTTGGCAAAATGATACGTGTATCACCCAGCTCTTCAGAAGCTGAACCTATAAGATGTTTGGCCAGTGTTTCAAGTATGGGCAGCATCATCTTTCCGGTTTATAGATTTTACCCTGCCAGCTGTCATTTTCAAGAAGCAACTTTTCAAAAGCCCTTAGTACTCCATCGTACCTGATGCCCCATCCCTCTCTGACCCCCATGCCGGGAGTCACCTCCCCGGCAATCCGCTCCACCACAAATGCCGGATTGAGCCGTTCCAGAATCTCCATCATCAACTGAAGGTAACCCTCCATGGTAAACGCTTCAAAATCTTCTGGTTTCTCCCTGTATTCATGAGCCATTGCAGTACCTTTGATCACCTGCAATTGATGAAACTTGATGTTGCTGAGGGGCCATCTGGAAAGTTCTGTGGCCGTAGCCAGAAAATCTTCCCTGGTCTCTCCCGGCAGGCCAATAATAACGTGACCACCAACCCGCACTCCCCTGCTGGCCGTTTCATGGACAGCCCACAGGCTCTTCTCCACATCATGACCCCTGTTTACCCGCTGAAGGGTTTTGTTGAACACCGACTCGATACCATACTCAACAACCACATAACATTGCTCCGACAACTCCTGGAAATAGTCAAGTATGGTTCCATCCACACAGTCCGGCCGGGTACCCACCACAATACCGATCACTTCGGGTATGGCGAGCGCCTGATCGTACATGGAGATTAGATCCTCCATTTTTCCATAGGTGTTTGTATAGGCCTGGAAATAGGCCAGATATCGGGTGGCTTTGCGGTACCTCTTCCGGTGGAATGCCATGCCCTGCCTGATCTGATCGGTAATGGATTGCTCAGGATTGTTGTAGGAGGGAGTAAAGGCCCTGTTATCACAGAAGGTACAACCTCCGGTACCACAGGTCCCATCCCTGTTGGGACAGGTAAACCCTGCATCGATGGTGATCTTCTGCACCCGTTCTCCGTACTGCTTCCGGAAATAGTCGCTGTATGCATTCAACCTTCTCTCTGTTCCCCAGGAATAGACCATGCCGCTATATCTTAACTGTTTTATCCAACATCACATACCAGATGAAGCCCTCCACATTTTTGTAACCCATCTTACTGAGTTGCTCCATGTAGTTGCGAACCTGGAGGATATAGGATGGCTTCTCAGTTTCACCAAATTTAAAATCGACCACAGTAACCCGGTCACCATCCACGATCACCCTGTCTGGCCGAAGCATAGATCCATCACCACAAAGGATTGCCCTTTCATTAAATACCCGTTTTGTATCTCCTGCTGAAAACCAGTGACTGACCGTTGTTCCCGATATTTTCTGCCGGATCATTTTTCCCAGCGCTTCTCTCTCCTTTTCCGGAACCTGACCCTCTCTCTGCAAGGCATTGAGCACCGGCTCCAGATCGCTTTCAGTGATGATTCTGGAAAAGATCTGGTGCATGATATTGCCATACATGCGTCCGGTACGGAATAGCCCCTCTTCATCTACAAAATACTGTTCGCTTCGAAGCCGCACTTTCAGTGACCGGTTCTCTCTGTTCACAGGATATGATCTGAACACCCACGGATCCTCCTCCAGATGCCGGGCCGGAAAGACCGGCATCTCCCCAATGGAGATCACATTCTGATTCAGATAAGAGTGAAGGCTGGCGGTACAAGGCTCCTTCTGCGGACTTCTGTTCATAATGGTCTGCAGCAGGTCACCGATACTTTTCACCCCATCTACCTCCTTTTTAGGAATGCCGATATAGAGCAGATCCCTGGCCCTGGTAAATGCCACATATAACAGGTTAAGCTTGTCCATATATCCCTTCATCCTCTCTCGGTAATAGGCGGGAGAGAATAGCGTATGTATCATCCGGGAGGTGAATTTCACAGGTACGGTAGGGATCCTCTCCATGGGTGTTCCCTCGGTTTCACACCAGAGAATATCCGCGTTCCTGTGGCCGGTGGTCACCTCCCAGTCACAAAACGGAACAATCACCGCCTTAAATTCCAATCCCTTGGATTTATGTATGGTTAGAATTCTGAGTGCATTGGACTCTTCGGATAGAGAGATACTCCGTTTGGCGCCATATTGGTCCCAATAATCAAGAAAATCCCCGATTCCTACCGGATCCCTCCGCTGAAGATCGATCACCACATCCTGGAAAGCCTGAAGATATGGCAGATCCTCTGTTCGGGTTCCCAGTGAGAACAGATCAATCAGCGATTCAATCAGTTCATACAGGGGCAGTTGTTTCAGGAACTCCTGCTGCTCAATAAAGAGCTCCGGGAAGAATTGCTCAGGCGAAATATCAACCCCGAAAAGGTGAGCTGTATCACTGTCAGGTCCCACTCCCAGCAGATAGCAATGGTACTTGAACAATGTGTTATTTATCTCATTGTCGGGTTGTATCAGGTAACGAAGCAGTGATACAAGGAGCGAAACCGAATTGTTATGCACCAGCAAAAGCGATTCGTTGGAGATCAATCTGAACCTCCTTGTCTCACCGGTTTTCCTGGCGTGTTCCAGCAGTCTGTTTGCCACTGACACACCCTCTTTGCGGGTACGGACCAGGATGGCGGTTTCGCCTGGCTCGATGCCCGATTGCCGGATCTCCTCCACCCAGCCCGGGATGGCATCCAGCACCTGGTCCCGGAATGAGAGTTCCTCATCCCCAAACAGCACACCCTTTACCAGTCCACCGGTACCCATCAGGTGATCGGGAATCTCCTGCACCACATCCTTGTAGGCACTTCTGAACTGCTCCACCTCCAGCTCAGCTTCATCCCTGGTAACAGGCGAGCCCAGCAGTTCGTGCCCTATCTGCTCAGACAACAGTTGTGATGCCAGCTGGAAAACTGTATTGTTAAACCTCACAATCTGCTCCCGGCTTCGGAAGTTTTTAACAAGGGGTTCGGAGTTTACCTTCTGGTGCCTGAAGTCATGCTCCAGTTCCGATGCCAGGATCTTCCAGTCGGAATTCCTCCAGCGGTAGATGGACTGCTTTACATCCCCTACCACCAGATTCTGTTGCCCGGCTGCCAGGGAGTTGTCGAGCAACGGCCTGAAGTTATCATATTGAAACAGGGAGGTATCCTGAAACTCATCCAACATAATATGATGATATCGGCTGCCGGTCCTTTCATACACAAAGGGCACCTGGTTTCCTCCAATAATCCCACGTAAGAACCGGCTGGAATCGGCTATTAAAAAGAGGTTTCTCTCCCGGGTATATTCACGAACATACTCCCAGGTATCGGCCAGGATCCCCAGTGTATAGAAATTAGCCCGGACCACCGCAATGGTATTTAAAATCACCTGTAGCCGGTACACCTGATTCAGAAGGGGGATCAGTTGTTCTTCCGTAAGTTTGATCATGGCCGGTGAAGCATCTTTTCTGAGCCACTTTTCGGGTAGCTCCAGTGCCATCAATTTGGAGTCGGTAAATGGGACATCTTCCCCTTTCCCGGCAGTAACAAAGAGCATTGCCGGCGATCTGCTTTTGAGTTGGAAATCTTCAGGAGCAAGATTAAGTCTTCTCAACTGTTGAAGCGCTGAATTGCCCGTGGCAGCCATCTCGTTACGCGTTTGCCGCTCAAGCTGTTTCAGCTCCTGAAGAAAGAGATCCAGGTTCTCCTTCTTGAGCAGTGAGATATCATGTTTCAAAAACAGCCCCTGGAAAGACTCTTTGAATAGCTGCATCCCAAGCTGGATGATCTCCTGCCTGAAATTCCACGATCTTGACTCCTCCATGCGCTCTTCGGCATAACGTATCAGCCACTCCTGGAGTTCCTTGTGATTGCCCAAATCCTGGAACATACGGTCCACCGCATGGGAGAGAACCCTGGGATGGTCCAGCTCCAGGTTATAACCTGGCTGTATCCCAATTTCGCGTGTAAATGCCCTGATAACGGACTGAAAAAATTTATCGATGGTACCCACCGAGAAACCGGAGTAATCATTCAGAATAGTATCCAGCAGCTCTCCGGCCCTGCGGCTGATAGAGGCTTCATCCAGGCCTGTGGCCTCAACAAGCTGCTTCATCTCCTCCATGCTCTCCCCATTGCTGTAATGCGATAGTGCTGAAAGCCTTCCCAGTATCCGATGCTTCATCTCCCCCGCCGCCTTATTGGTAAATGTAACCGCCAGGATATGGCGGTGGATCCCCGGTTGCCTGTAAAGCAGTTTCAGGTACTCCATCGTCAGGGCAAAGGTTTTTCCCGAACCGGCAGATGCTTTATATATGTTCAGGGGGGGCATTATGTAAAGATAGAGATTGGATTGGTTAGAATTTCATATTTTTGTGGCAAAATCAAAACATTGGCAAAACGGGTTGTTGTAGGATTATCGGGAGGAGTCGACTCCAGTGTGGCTGCCTACCTCTTAAAGAGAGAGGGGTATGAGGTCATCGGGTTGTTTATGATCAACTGGCACGATAAAACCGGTGTGATTGATGCAGACTGCCCCTGGGACGAAGATGTGGTCTTTGCCGAACTGGTAGCCAAAAAAATGGAAATTCCTTTCCATGTGGTGGACCTGAGTGAACCTTACCGGAAACGGGTCATTGATTATATGTTCTCCGAATACCAGATGGGCCGGACACCCAATCCCGATGTGCTCTGCAACCGGGAGATTAAGTTCGATGCATTCCTGGAGGCGGCAGAGGCATACAAACCCGATTATCTGGCAACAGGTCACTATTGCAGAAAAGAGACCAGCACCATCAACGGAACGGAGATCTATCACCTCCTGGCCGGAGATGATCCCAACAAGGATCAGAGTTACTTCCTGTGCCAGCTGTCGCAGGAGCAACTTGCCAGAACCCTTTTTCCCATCGGGCACCTCCAAAAACCCAAGGTAAGGAAGATTGCCAGAGAGCAGGGACTGGCCTCTGCCGGAAAAAAAGATTCACAGGGAATCTGTTTCGTAGGGAAGGTACATCTCCCGGTTTTCCTGCAACAGAAACTGAAAGCCAGGGAGGGTAATATTTTTGAGATCCCTGCCGACCTCCCTCAATACAGTGCTGAAAAGCAGGATATCTCCAACCTGGAGGCGGTATGTACCCCCTGGAAATATGAGAGAGGGGATGGTGTATGGACCGGGAAACACCAGGGGGCCCACTTTTTTACTGTGGGACAACGGAAAGGTTTGAATGTTGGAGGAAAAACAGAACCACTTTTTGTGATCGCCACCGATGTGCTAAGCAACCGGATCTACGTGGGACAGGGACAATCCCACCCGGGCCTCTTCCGGCGCGGACTAAAAATTATCCCCGAAGAGATACACTGGGTAAGAAGGGACCTGGAGATGCTGCCCGGTGAGAGCCGGGACTACCTTGTTAGGATCCGTTACCGGCAACCCCTCCAGAAGGGCACTCTGCGGATGACCGATGCCGGACTCTATATCACATTTGAGGAGCCCCAGCGGGGCATTGCACCCGGACAATTTGCGGCATGGTACGATGGAGAAGAGCTGGTGGGATCGGGAGTAATCAACCAGTAAGAACAGGCTATTTTTTATGAAGGCCGCACTCTTTGTGCAGCTCACTTTCCCACCACCAGCGACCGGAACGAATATCCTCTCCAGGCTCTATGGCCCGGGTACATGGCTCACAACCAATACTGGGGAATCCCCTGTCGTGCAGGAGATTATAAGGAATATTGTGTTTTTTGATATAGTCCCACACCTCCTTTTCGGTCCATCTGATCAGCGGGTTGATCTTCACCAGTCCGTTACTGGAATCCCACTCCACCAATTTGTTAAAAAACCTGGATACAGATTGGTCCTTCCGCAGTCCGCATATCCATGCCTGCTTGCCGCTGAATGCTCTGGGCAGCTGTGCCACCTTTCTGATGGAGCAGCACAATTTTCGTTTCTCAACACTGTCATAAAAGAGGTTGATCCCATGGGCCGCCACCATCTCCTCCACCCTGGCAGGTTCCGGAAAATAGGTTTTCATACGAATACCAAAGTGCTTATTGGTCCGGGCAATCAGGTCGTAGGTCTCCGGAAAGAGCCTGCCGGTATCCAGTGTAAAGAGCTCCGTATCTTTCTTTTGACGAAGCACCATCTCGGTGATGACCTGGTCCTCCAGCCCAAGACTGGTGGAGAGCACGATATGTTCACCAAAATGCTGCAGGAAAAATCCAATCACACCCATCGGACTCTGATCCTTCAGCTCCTCATTCCATTGTGCTATCTGCGCCTCTGACTTATCGGTTAATTCCATGCTGTTATTGAAAAAGTATATCATGTATAGGATTCCAACTTGCCCATATCGGTCCAGCTATCTCGATCGTGGCGGTATAAATGAACAGGATGAGTTTTTGCCAGCTCCAGATAGAATGGCATCAGCGGAAACCGCTTCTCCTTTGGGAAGAGGGCAAAAACCCTGGGATCCATTATATGAATGGCACTGAAGGCGATGGGAATAAGCCCCTCTGCTGTTGGGCCAGTGAGAATGGTCTCCCCGGTACGGTTATCACGCCACCCCTTTAAAAAACCCTCTTCGCTCATCAACAGGCTGCGGGTGGTTACCCGCTCCTTCACCGCCATTGTTGCAATGGCACCACTCTCAAGATGGTCCAGGTACATGGCACGCAGATCGATATCACTAACGATATCCACATTATAAACCAGGAAAGGATCATTTCCGAAGAACCATGAAGCCTTCGCAATTCCTCCCCCGGTATCGAGCAGTTCATCCTCTTCATGCGAAAACTCGATCCCGATCCCGAACTGATTCCTCTGCTTTACAAAATCCATGATCATTTCGGCATGATGATGCACATTGATAATGATCGAAGTAAAACCATTGGATTTCAGCTTTAATATGATCCGTTCCAGCATGGGTTTACCCTCCCACTCCAGCAGCGCTTTGGGCTTATGATCGGTCAGTGGCTTCAGGCGGGCACCCAGCCCGGCCGCC
>DAOWNM010000102.1 GCA_030642565.1 Bacteroidota bacterium
CTATTAAAGCTCGAGAATCCTGATGTTCTTAAAGCTTACTTCATCCCCATGATCCTGCAGCAGGATATGTCCGCTCTCCGCCTCACCAAACGCGGGCCATTTAGCATACTTGCTATAGGCCACCAGCGCCTCCCACATCTGGGTTCCACGCTCATACTCCACCACCTTGATCCCGTTCAGGTAATGGGTCACCCCGGCACCTCTTACCTCGATACGGGCACGGTTCCATTTTCCAACCCCGTTAAAACGTTTCTCTCTGTTGTCCTGTCCGTAAAACAGAGCATCTGCTTTAATAAGATCGTAGAGGGAGGCCACTGTACGGTTTCCGGCTACGCCCTTCTTGGCATCAGGATGGTTCCTGTCGTCCAGGATCTGAAACTCACATCCAATGGCAGAACCGGCTCCTGTGTTCAGGTCAGGGTCCACAAAGTATTTAATGCCGCTGTTGGCACCTTTGGTGATTTTAAAATCCACCTCCAGGATAAAGTCTTTGTATTTCTTAATGGTAACGATATCGCCGCCATGAGCCGACTCTCCGCCGCCGCTCTTCTCCACAGTCAGCAGGCCCTCCTCTATGCTCCACCCTTTCTCAGGGAAACTCTCCAGCTTGGCACCTCTCCATCCTTCACTGCTCTTCCCGTCCCAGAGGAGTTTCCATCCCTCCTCCTTCTGGAGCGGAGTAAGTGCATTGGTCAGGTAACTCACTTCGGGCGACAGCTCCACATCGGACTTCATATACTTTTTGGGCTCTTCGGTCACGATCCGGATATTTCTCCAGCGAATCTCTTTTCCCTCCAGTGCCTTGGCATTGCCGATCCCGTGCACCTGCAGGGCAATAAATCCCTCCTGACGTTTATCATCCACCATGTTAGCGAAATTGACCCCGTTAATATAGGTGCGTATGGTACTGCCCACAACCTCCACGCGGATCTTGTTCCACTCTCCACGTCTGTTCTCTTTTGTAACGCACATATGATACGACATGGGATAGAGCCAGCCACGTGATGCCTCCTCATAGATACCTCCTGCCCAGGGTCTGCTATCATGGTCATCACACTCCACCTGGTAACCATTGACCCGCTTAGTACCATCGGGCTGCAGGGCCACACTTCGGATCTGTACACCGGAGTTAAGTCCACGATCCATCTTCATCTCGTACTCCAGGATGAAATCACTATATACCTTTTTGGTGGCCATAAAGGTGTTGGGCGTTCCTCTCCTGGATATCCCGATCACCTCTCCGTTTTCCACCCGGTACTCGGCCGATCCATCCAGTTTTTCCCACCCTTTCAGATTCTTCCCGTTAAAAAGATCGACCCACTCCTGGGCATTGAGTGTGACAGCTGCAGCCATTATCATCAATATCAGTGCATTTCGCTTCTTCATGGTATATATGTTTTGTTATTGTTAATACCTACTGTTCCGATGAAAGCATCGGATTGGTGTAATATATCTTCTGATTGAATTCAAAATCGTAAAGGGTAACCTCCCTCAGAAGGTAATAGGACTCCCAGTAGTTCTCAATGGAACGGATGTAGTCGCGCTTTGCCCCTTCCCGCTCCTGCAGGGAGATATTCAGATCGGTAATGCTAATCTCCCCGTTCTGGAACTTTTTCAGTGCGATCTTGTAGCCCTCCTCTGCCACCTTGTCGGCTGCTTCGGCCGTGGCAATCTGAGACTTGATCAGGTTGAACTGCTCCACCTGGACCACCACCCTGCGTTCAAAATCCTGCCTATCCTGGTAAACATCATACAACACCAGTTCCCGCTGTGATTCGGCAAGTTTCACCCTCGATTCGGAGCGGCCCCAGTCCATAATAGGCACACTCAGTGCCAGCCTTATATTCTGTTGTTGTTCGGGATTTTCATAGATTCCGCTAAAATCATCTGCGCTGTTGGATACTCCGTAGCTCATATTCAGTGTGGCATTCACTCCTGCACTCCGCTTAGCCGCAGTGAGGTCCCTGTCAGCCTGGATCAATCTCCTTTCGAATTGCGGTGTCTCCTTCCGGTTATCAAGCGACTCTTTTAAAGCCACCCCCGGATCCACCTCCCAGAGAAGCATATCCAGGGGGATGATCAACTCTATGACCTGGTTCTGGTCGAGGCCAATATATTTTTTAAGTTCATAATCGGCATTCTTCAGATCGATCCTGGCATTGTTCAACGCCTTCTGCGCATTGAATACGGAGAGTTGTATTCTGGAGAAGTCATTCCCCGAGATATTACCCAGCCCTTTTTTTACTTCGGCAATCCTCAGGTTATCCTTGCTGTTGGCAAGGTTACTCTCTGCCAGTGAATAGTTGGTCTGGATCTTCAGATAGTTGAAAAAACGGGCGGTGGCATTGTAGGAGATCTCCTCAATCGACTCAACAAACCGTTTCTGAGCCTCTTCGTAGACCAGCGGTTCGGTCATCCGTGTCCATTTCATCCAGTTATAGGCGAAAAGGGGCTGGGAGATTCCTACACTTACAGGGTACCCGGAAAATCCCACCGTGCTGTTGTTAAAATCCTGCAATCTGGTGATCCCGGTAGCGGCATACACATTCGCCCCCAGCATCGGAATGGGCTGGTATATAGCCAACTGGGCAGAGGTCTCCAGCTGTGTAACCTGGTTGAAAATGACACTGCCATCGGGCTGGATAATGGGCTTGGTCTGGTTCTGAAAATCGGGCAGGCTCCCTGAAAGAGTGAGCTGGGGACGAAACCGTGTCTGGTGGTTCTTCCAGCGCCAGTAGTAATTCACATCCTGGTTCTGCACATATTTGACTGCCGAAGATTGGGAGATGGCCATGTCCACCACATTGCAAAGGCTCAGGGAGATTCGAAGCAAATCCTGACCATCTGCATGAGCTGTCGAAAACAGCAGTAAAAAAAAGTGTATCCCAATAATAAACTTCTCTCTCATTACTTTACCTCCACCACTTCCAGGTCCTCAACAGAAGATATATCAGAAAGCACCACCCTTTCACCTTCTGAAAGCCCTTCCAGAACCTCCACATACACTTCAGATCTCAGGCCGGTCCGGATCTCACGTTTTATGGCATTTCCATTTTGCAAAACATACACCTGGTGCTCCTTTCCCCGGCCTATGGCAGGTCCTTTATGAATCCGTAATACACTGTCGCGCTCTTCTCTTACAATATCCAGGCTTACATTGAGGTTGGGTCTTAATTTATAGTGATTGCTCTCCCGCAGGTTTACATCAAATTCAATTTTACGGTCCCTGATCACCGGATTCACAGTTCCCACCACACCGGTCAGCTTCTCATTGTCAAGCGCCACATACACTTTGGTCCCTGTCTTTACCTGTTCGGAATAGTCATCCTTAACCTTTCCCTGGATCTTAAAGTTGGTCAGGTCCGACATCTCAATCAACAGGCGGTCGTTATTTACCTTTTCGCCAACCTTACCCCGTATGGAGAGAATGATCCCTGCTGAAGGGGCCCGGATAATCATGTTACTCAGTGCCTCCTCTTTTGCCGCCAACTCCTTCTCCTGCATATCGATCTGAAGTCTCAATCCCTCTTCGTCAGCCTCCAGCTGCTGTAATTTGATAGAATTCTTCTCTTTTAGCATCACCAGGTCCTGTTCAGCAAGTTCAAGCTCCTGTTTTGTCTTTTCAAATTTTGCCGGGGAGATCCCTCCCACCTCCAGCAACTGCTCCTGATCAGCCATTTCCGATTTCAAAGAAGCAATCCTGAGGTTTTTCACCTGTACATTGTAGGCCAGATCCACCTTGGTGCTCCGGGCATTCAGATGGTTCTTTCTGAGGGAGTTCTGTTTCATCTCAAGCTGGTCGTGGATATTCTCTATCTGGGATTGTACTGGAGAAGGATCGAGAATAATGATGGGCTCACCTTGATTCACATGACTCCCCACCTCTTTCAGTATCTCTTTGATGATACTGGAAGCAGGACTCAGAATAATCACTTCGCTCTGGGGTTCCACAATGCCTTCACCCGGGAAGGATCTAACTACCTTACCTATCTCCACGGTTGTGATTTGAACATTTTGATTCTCAGAAGAATCACTGTTAAAAGGGATGAAAACCACCACCACGATGGCAGCCATCAGCAGAAGTGGTATACCGATATAGATTCCGTTACGAATTCGTGACATTATGGAGAAAAATTATGTTCTGAAAAATGAAGTTGCAAGTTATAAAACATATAGATAATAGGAAAGAAAGGAGGCAAGGAAAATCAGGTTTTCCTGCCCCTGGTGGTATCAGCTCCACCTCTAGCGCCCGGTCATGGAATCGGGAAACTCCATGGGAAACAATAGAGCCCGTTGTCAGACCGGCCAGCAACACAATAATACCGATCAAACCGTTTCGTGTGATCACATCTCCACCTGTTTGGAAATGGCCGATCTGATTGGATTTAATACCCTTTCGAGCAGCCGCTTTTTATCGGTCAGAATTTCTGCATCTCCCTGCATATTCTGACTGAAGAGAATCTCAATATCATAATAGGAACGAAGTCCGTCGGGCAGCTCTACCTCAACAGCATAGAAATCGTCATCGGAAACCTCGGAAATATTACTCACATACCCTTTGACCATACCGTATTCCATGTGCGGAAAGTTATCAAACTGAATATTGACCTGATTACCCACAGTCACCTTTCCCGCTCCCTCCAGGGGCAGACTGATCTTCCCGATCATGGAGCCTGATTCGGCAGGTATTATGGTCAGTACTTTCTCACCCAATTTTACATTCTGGTTTTCGCTCCAGAACCTTGTAAAGGTCACAGATCCATTGACCGGTGCCACAAGCAGGTAGTTCTGTTCCCAGGAGGTAATGGAAGCTTTCAGGTTGTTATAGGACTCCTCAAGGGCATTGATCATCCCCGAGTGCTCCCCCTGTTGCCTCAGTTCCAGATCCACAATCTGGTCCTCGGTCCTGGCAATATTGATATTGTTTTCTGCCATCAGGCTGATAATCTCCTGTCGCTTATTTCGCTCTCCAAGCATCTCTGAACGTGACTCTTCCAGGTCAGATGCAGAGATCACCCCCTCCTCAAACAGTGTAGCATCCCTGTTATACTGGCGCAGCGCCAGGTCATAGGTCTGTTGTTGAATGGAGCTCCTTTCCAACAGGCTCCGGGTATACTCCTGCTGCTTTTCAAGCTCAGTACGGGCCGTCGCCATCTTTCGCTGGTGATAATCGATCCTCCTGAACTCCATATAATCGCGGTACACCTTCAGGAAGATGGAGTAGTGTGACTGAATGGTTCCCAACTTCACATTTTTCATCTCTGTCAGATCCTCTGTGATCTCCTCAATGGATATGGAATCGAGAAATACCAGGCTGTTTTTCAAGTGAACCACATCGTCATATGCTGCCGGATTCTCAATCATAGCCAGCACATCACCCGTGCTTACCTGTTCATTGTTAACCACAAACAGACGAACAATTTTTCCACTGGTTCTTGCCTTCAGGTCTGCAGGTGGATTTATTGAAGTGACCACAATCCTGGCCTTTTTTATATCGGGGTACCTGAATACCCAGCTGCCAAACAGCAAGAGTGCAAAGAGAAAAATAAAAAGGATCATACCGTTCTTGGTGATCCATCCGGGGACCCTTCCCAGCATATCTTCTATTTCATTTCTCTGAAGCTCAACTCTTCGGGCTGATCCTTCTTCGGGCATGTTTATTCAGTTTGGTCGGGGCTAATATAGCAAAAATGGAGCTTATATTCCGGAATAGATCATTTGATTATATTTGCGCAAACTAAAGAAAATGAATGTGAGAAACAGAACAGCCTTCTGCCTGTTGTGCTCTATTTGTCTCTTCACCCTGTTTTCCTGTAATCATAACAAACCCCGTTTTACAGAGGTTTCCTCCGATGCCGGAATTGATTTCATCTACAATTTTGGTGATTATACCTATGAGAATATTCTGGAGAGCAGTGGTTCCGGAGTAACTGTTTTTGATTACGACAGCGATGGCTGGATGGACCTCTATATGATGAATGGAACCTGGCTGGAAGGGATCTCAGATGATCAGGGCAGAGTTTTTGAGAATACCCCTAACCGGCTTTATCATAACCAGGGAGACGGAACCTTTAAAGAGGTATCGGAACAGGCGGGAGTGGATGACCGTCACTGGAGTATGGCAGCAGGTCCCATTGACCTTGACCGGGACGGTGACCAGGACCTCTACCTGCTCAACTATGGACCGAATATCTTCTACCGGAACAATGGTGACGGCACCTTTACCGATATCACTGAAAAACTGGGCCTGGCTGGTCCCGACAACCTGAACGGCTATAAAAAGTGGAGCGTAGGTGTCGCCTTTTGGGACTATAACCGGGATGGAAGGCTGGATGCTTTTGTGGGCAATTTCCTCGCTTTTGATCCGGAATATGTCTCCCCGGCCACCCCGGAACTGATGCCACATCCATCTGAATATGCGGGTCAGGCCTCCATGATGTACAGACAGCTACAAAACGGCACCTTCAGAGAGGTCACCGCCGGGCTCGGACTTCTCTATCCCGATTCAAAATGCATGGGACTTACCATATTTGATTACGACAGGGACGGTGACCTGGATATGTTCCAGGGTAATGATCACCAGGCCAATTTTATGTTCCGGAACCAGGGGGGCTCCTTTAGCGAGGTGGGCGTTAAAATTGGTGTGGCGGTGAACAGCCATGGGCAGACCACCGGCTCTATGCATGGAGCCATCGGGGATGTGGACGGGGATGGACTCATAGACCTGTTGGTACCCGACCTGCGCTATGGTGCACTCTACCGCAACATGGGGAACGGAACCTTTGAAGACATTACCGAGCAGAGCGGTATTGCCGGCGCCTTTGCCGGGAAGGGACAGTGGGCCTCAGCTCTCTTTGATTATGACAATGATGGAGACCCCGATCTCTTCTCGGCCAACGGCAATGGCGAAGAGCTGATCCTGCAGTACCCGCTGCTGATGGAGAACGACGGGAAAGGCCATTTTACCGATATTGGCATCTCCGACAGCCCCTACTTTCGTGAGAAACGTTCGGGGCGTGCAGCTGCCACGTGGGACTATGATAACGACGGTGACCTGGATATCATCGTATCGCATGTGGACCTGAAAGCCAATGCAGTACTGCTCAGAAACAACTGCAATAACCAGAACCACTGGATCGGTCTCACCCTGGAAGGGAAAAATGGACCCGCAGCTGCCATTGGCGCCACTGTTGTGGTTCACCAGGGAGAGAAAAAAGCAGTTTATATCAACCAGTGGGCCACCACCTACCTCTCCAACAGCGACCCCAGGCTCCATATCGGACTGGGGAAAAATCCGGAGATCGACCGCCTGGAGATCACCTGGTCGGACGGCACCCGGGAGGTCTACCCCGGACCCGCCCCCGATCGTTACATCACCTTCCGCCAGGGATACGGAATTATTGAATGATCCATTACGACTGTTAAATAAGGTTAAAATACCCCATGTTTTTCAATATATGGGGACTATTTAGAATACTTCTTCACTATATTTAAACCCCGAAACTGAAACTATTGCTATGAAACTTACACCCTTGGCGTTTGCTTATATTTTTATACTCTATCTCACAGGATGCCAATCGCCAAATAATAACAAAGCTTCTCAACAGGTACTCGCCTCGGTTCCGGAGAACAATGGTGATTTTATCCAGAAGATCTCTCCCGATAACGGGATCAATTTCAAACATTCCATTGGCGACCACCACATGGATAACCTGGTGGAGACCGTGGGTGGGGGAGCCGTGTTCCTGGATTATGACCAGGATGGTTTTATCGATCTATATATGAGCAATGGCTCTTTCACTGAAGGGCTGAGTGAGGGTGAACATTCCGGCGAGGAACATACCAACCAGCTCTTTAGAAACAAGCAGGATGGCACTTTTGAAGATGTAACCAAAAAAGCAGGCGTGGGCGACACAGGGTATGGCATGGGCATGACTGTGGGCGATATAAACAACGACGGCTTCCCCGAGATCTACATCACCAACTATGGGCCCAATGTACTCTATCTGAACAATGGTGACGGAACTTTTACCGATATCAGTGAGAAAGCTGGTATTGCGGGTGAACAGTGCAGCGTGGGTGCCGTCTGGTTCGATTATGACAACGACGGACTGCTTGATCTATACGTGGGCAACTATATCAACTTTGATCCTGAATACGGCTACTTCTATGCCCCGGATGGCTTTCCCGGCCCCATGGCTTATGATGGTCAGATCGACTGCCTCTATCACAATCTGGGCGACAATAAATTTGAAAATGTAACCGAAGCCATGGGTATCATCAACCCCGATGGCCGGGCCATGGGTGTGGGAGCGGCTGACTTCGATGGCGATGGATGGGTCGATATTTTTGTGGCCAACGATCATATGAATAACAACATCTACCACAACCTGGAGGGGAAAGGTTTTGTGGATCATGGCACCAAAACCGGGATGGCATTCAATCAGGCCGGTGAGGCCACCATCAGTATGTCGGTGGACTTTGCCGATTACAATGGCGACGGACTTATAGATGTCTTTATGTCGGACGATACCTACTGTTCGCTCTATCAGAACCAGGGAGGCGGTGTATTCAGAGATATGGCTTACCCTTCGGGGATCTCCATGGCAGCGGCCCAGCATGTGGGCTGGTCCTCCTCCTTTATCGATTATGACAACGACGGGGATGTGGATCTGTTCAAGGTAAATGGCGAGCTGAAACACCTCTATGGACAGGAGGACCAAATTTTTGCCAATATCGACGGAG
>DAOWNM010000047.1 GCA_030642565.1 Bacteroidota bacterium
GAGGAGATTGATGAAACGGATCCTCTATATTTTATTGGTTATTTTAGCCCTGATCCCCATTTCCCTGGACGGACAGGGGGATGATATTGTTTTCAAGGGGAGTTACCAGGATGTTCTTTTCGGGGATTTCGTGAGGGATGTGGAGCAGCAAACGGGAGTTACCTTCTATTTCCTGGAGAGCTGGACCCGGGGGGTGAGGGTCACAGCCTCGGGCGTGGAGATCTCCCTTCGGAGGACACTCGACAAAACCCTTCTGCCTGCAGGTCTTTACTACCATCTGGAAGGAAAACGGGAGATCTACCTGACCGACCGGAGGCCTTTGGTCTCCATACTGCCCGATTATTCAGGAAGCAGGGAGGGCTCACACCTGCCGGGAGAGGAGGGACCCGGCGGTCTTACCTCCACAGAGCAGCGGTATATTGATGGCAGAAAGGCGGGAATGCTGGAGACGATTGGTGTTGGAACCAGGACCGAAGGAGGGGGGAAGAACGTTGCTGTATTGCATGGAAAGATCACAGATGTGGAGACTGGCGATCCGCTGATCGGTGCCACAGTCTATTTTGAAGAATTGAAGAGGGGTGCGGCAACCGATGTGGATGGCCGCTTCAGCATCGTGGTCAGACCTGGCAAATACACCATTGAGTTTAAATGTATGGGAATGGAGGACCGGCACAACTACCTGAATGTTCTTTCGGGCGGCAACCTCTCCATCACTATGGAGAGGAGTGTGATTGCACTGACAGAGGTGGTGGTGTATGCAAACCGTTACCACAATGTAAGGGGAACCCAGATGGGTTTTGACCGTCTCAATTACAAGGTACTGAAGGAGGTTCCGGTGGTCATGGGAGAGAAGGATATTCTGAAGGTGATCCAGATGCTGCCGGGTGTGCAGACAGTAGGAGAGGGAGCCGCCGGATTTAATGTTCGGGGGAGCGCGGCCGACCAGAATATGATCTATGTAAATAAAGTCCCTGTCTATAACAGCTCCCACCTCTTTGGTTTCTTCACCTCGTTTAGTCCCGATATTGTTAAGGATTTTACCCTCTATAAGAGTAATCTACCCGCTTCTTACGGGGGGCGTCTGGCTTCCATTTTTGATATTACCGCCCGCCAGGGCAACCTGAACAAGTATACCGCCCGGGGAGGGATCAGTCCGGTTACGGCCCGTTTGTCGGTGGAGGGACCCATTCGTAAGGGAAAGAGCTCATTTATAATTGCCGGACGCTCTACCTATTCTGACTGGATTCTTAACAGGCTGGAGGATCCCCAACTCAGGGAGAGCAAAGCTAACTTCTACGATATGTCGGGTATGATCACATGGGAACCGGGAGAAAAAACACTAATCAAGGCTTTTGGGTATTACAGCAGCGATTTTTTCAGGTTGGGCAGCACCAACCAGTATGAATATAACAATGCAGGAGGATCCCTTAATATCAGGAGGAGGCTTGGTTCCCGGCTTTCAGCCAACCTGGCACTGCTCTTTGGTACATACGATTTCACAACCGTCAATGAGCAGGTAGCATCGGAGTCATGGACCCAGTCATACAGGATCGACCATTATGAAACCAAGCTGGATATGTCATGGCTCTCCCTGGGGAAGCATAAACTGACCTTCGGGGGGAATGCCATCCTCTACAACCTCGACAGGGGTACCGTACTACCCTATGGTGATATCTCCATGCGTGTACCAGTTGAATTGGGATTGGAGAATGGAGTGGAAGCTGCACTTTACCTGGCCGATGAGATCTCTCTTACACCCCGTTTTACACTCTACGGGGGAGTCCGTTTTGCCACCTATTTATCGCTTGGTCCTGACCAGGTTCAGGTATATGGCGAGGGATTGCCGGTTCAGCCGGGCAGTGTGGTGGATGTGATTGATGCCGGGCCCTATGAGGTGATAAAAACTTACACCGGACTGGAACCCAGGTTGGCCCTGAATTTCATGCTTGGTGCCAATAACTCCATGAAGCTCTCCTACAACAGGGTCAACCAGTTTATGTTTATGCTGAGCAATACCATTGCCATATCGCCTACCGACCAATGGAAGCTGTGCGATTACAATATCACACCTCCTCACGTAGATCAGCTCTCCTTTGGGTTTTACCAGGATTTTCCAAGAGGCGGGGTAAGCACCTCCCTGGAGCTCTATTATAAGGCCATTGAGGATGTGGTGGATTACCGGGACGGTGCCAGCTTCATCAGTACCCCGCATGTGGAGACGGTCACGTTGCAGGGTGAACAGGAAGCGTACGGATTTGAGGCCATGTTTAAAAAGAGTGCTGGTAAACTGAGCGGATGGGTGGCGTACAGCTACTCCCGTTCACTAATGGTGGTCGATTCACCATTTTCTGGCGAGCGGATCAATTACGGAGAGCCCTATCCTTCCAATTTCGACCGTCCCCACAATCTGAACTTAGTCACCAACATCAAGATGAACCGAAGGCTCAGCTTCTCGGCGAATATGGTATATACCACCGGCAGGCCGGTCACCTACCCGATCTCTATCTACTACATGGACGGCATACAATTTGTCGATTATGCCGACCGGAACAGCTACCGGATCCCCGACTATTTCCGGGTGGACCTATCTATAAACCTGGAGGGGAACCTGAAGGAAAGAAAGCTGTTTCACAGTTACTGGATGCTCAACTTCTACAATTTGACCGGAAGAAAAAATGCCTATTCGATCTATTTTCAGAACGATGATGGTGTCATGAACGGGTACAAACTCTCCATTTTCGGACAGACAATGATTACCCTCTCCTGGAACTTTAAACTAGGGAACTATGCCAGCGAATAGATACCATATCATACTACTGCTGTTACTGGTGTGCAACTCCTGTATAGAGCCATATGAACCCATTATCAATGAGAGACAGGAGGTGATGGTTATTGATGGGATGATTACCGACAAACCCGGCATTCACCGGGTCACCGTTTCCCTCTCCACACCCTATAACAACCCTCTGTTTGAACCGGTCGGCGGGTGTGTGGTTACCGTTCAGGATGAGATGGGTAACATGGAATATTATAGTGAGAGCTGGCAAAATGAGGGGGTCTATGAAGCCTGGCTTGATGAACCTTTCCTGGGTGTGGGCAAAGCCTATTCCCTGGAGGTGGTTACCCCGGCGGACAGGGAATACAGATCCGATTATGACTCACTATTGTCCTGTCCCCCCATCGATTCACTCTACTACATCCAAAAGTTTTCAGGGGGGACAGACCCTGAAGATAACTGGCACGGGATCCGGTTTTATAATGATGTGAGGGGCCACAGGGGCGGTACCCGGAATTACCGTTGGAAAGCGACAGCCACCTGGGAGTATCATTCACCATATACGGCACAGTACGTCTGGTATAAAGGAGTGTCCATACCCTATCTCGAAGATACAGTCTCTACCTGTTACCTCACAGAAACCATTGAGACGGTCTATGCTGCCTCTACCCGGCTGCTCTCCGAAAACAGCATATACCAGAATAAACTACACTATGTATCGGACCAGACTCCCAGGCTGGCAGAACGATACAGCCTGCTTGTAGAACAGCACTCTCTTACCGACCAGGCATATGCTTATTGGGAAAAGTTAGCTGCGCAGTCGGCAAATTCTGCTAGTCTATATGAAACACAACCCTCAAGCAGCCAGGGTAATATATATAATACACGGTGGTCGCACGAAAAGGTCCTGGGCTGTTTCTACGCCACCCAGATCCGGGAGGAGCGGATATTCGTGGATAAGGAGGAACTGGATTTTCCGGTAGGCGCCTATACCTGTAGTCTGGATACCCTGTTGACTAATGGCATTTTTACATATAATAACTATTATTACCTGATCTCTCTGAATCCGCTTGGTCCGGGCCCTCCATGGCTATATGCTCAAAAAAACTGTTTTGATTGCACCAAGCGTGGAGGAGATAATGAGATACCCGATTTCTGGTAAATGCAGATAAAAACAATAACATATCAACTTTTGCTGCTTGCGATCCTTTTTGGACTGACAATAAGTCCGGTTTCAGCTCAGACACCTTATGATGCAGACTTTTCGGAAGAAGCAGCACAAATCCGTGAACAGGTTCAGTTGTTCACCGATCGCTCCATCTATGCGGTGGATGAGACCATCCATTTCGTTGCAGACCATACTGTAAGCGGTCCCATCGGAGATAATCCGTGGAGCAGTGTACTTTACGTAGAACTGATCACCTCAACTGGTAAACCACTGGCGCAGGGGAAGTACTTGCTTTCCGGAGGAAGGGCAGAGGGCACGCTTCATATCCCCACCGAATCACTAACGGGCAACTACTACCTGAAGAGTTATACCCGCTGGATGCGGAATGAGGGTCCCGGCAGTTTCAGTTATATACCGCTGAAGATTATCAATCCTTACAGCTCTGAAGTGGCTGTTATTGCAGATACTGGAAGCACTCCTGGTGGTGTTGCAAGGGTACCCTACAAGGAGGGGATACTGGAGTGCTCTACTAGTTCCGTTTTGTGCCAGGGTGGCGAGGAGGTGGTGTTACTGGTGAAAGGAGCTTCACTTAACTATTTCCAGTTGAGGTGCTGCGTTACAGTGGTTCCTGCAGGTGCCATTGATCTTTCGGGTGGACAATATGTACATACTCCCGTTGAAGAGGGAGGCTCTTTCCGGGTCAAATTTCTTCCCGACCTGGGCAGTGGTCTGTCCATATCGGGGACAATTGTGGGTTCGGATCAGAAACCAGTACCCTATGCAACGCTCCATTTTTCATTGTTGGGTGAAATCCCGGACTTTTTTGCTACCATCTCCGATGAGAATGGAAGGTTTGTACTCAACACCTCCACCACTGCCGGCGAACAGGAATTTTTTGTAACTCCTGAACAGGAGGAAGGGGCTGGACTGGAGGTTCGGATTGACCAGGAGTATGACACCCGGTTGGTAACCTTTCCAGGTGAGCCATTCCGGCTTTCTGTTGATGAGATGGAGGTAGCCAGGAAAATAGCCCTGAATATGCAGCTTTCAAAAGCCTTCAGCTCTGGAGCAATCATCCTGGATAAAGCTGACTCGGAGGAGTATTTTGAGGGGAAACGAATCCCTTTTTACGGGACCAGGGTGAACCGCCTGCTGATCGACGATTATGTAAGACTACCCAACCTGGAAGAGGTCTTTATCAACCTGGTTCCCGATGTGCAGTTTTATAAGAAGAACGGTAAGAACAGGATGCGGATTTTGAGCAACAACAGCTCCATCGGTATCTATAACCCGCTGATCATGATTGATCATATCTCAGTTTTTGATCATGAAGCGGTGCTGGCACTTTCACCGGAGAAGATCGAAAGGATCGACCTGATCAATGAGATCTATCTGAAAGGAAATGTAGCTTTTGGTGGGGTCCTTGCCATCTATTCGAGGAATGGGGATATGGCGGGCATAGATCTTCCCAAAGGATCATATTTTTTTGATTACCAGTTTTTTTATCCTGCTGTTCCCACAACAGATCCACTCCCTGTCCAGGATGGCCGGGTGCCTGATACCCGGAATACCCTCTTTTGGGCAGGCGATCTGCTGCTGGAGCAGGGTGGGCAGATGGAGATCCCTTTCAGGGCTCCTGACACATCAGGAAAATATGTGGTCTTGGTCAGGGGGGTATCACCCAGCGGGGAGATTTTCTCGGCTTCCACACAGTTCAGTGTGAAGTAGTGCTCTCAAATTTCAATATCTTTGCAGCTTCAGTATAGCTTATGAAAGATTTCCAGGAAGATTTTCCACTGCACGCTTTCTACGGGGATATCCATTCAACCTATGACAGGGTGAACCGGATATTTACCTTCGGAAGAGACCAGTCGTGGCGAAGGAGAGCGGCCAGGGAACTTCTTCAGAACAGACCGGGCAGGGTGCTGGATCTCTGTACAGGAACAGGCGATTTTGTGTTGGAACTGGCCCACCAGTCAGCTCAAGCCTCCAATGAAGTTGACCTGACCGGATTTGATTTTAGCAGTGATATGCTGAAGGAGGCCCAACGAAAGCAGAGTGAACTGCAAAAAAGAAAGAGGATCCCCCATATCCTCTTTTTGGAGGGTGATGCAGGAGAGATGCATTTTGAGGATAACCATTTCGATTCCATGGGGATCACCTTTGGCATCAGGAACCTGGTGTATGAGAATTCCAATGCTTCAAAGCACCTTTCGGAGATGAAGAGGGTGCTGCGACCCGGTGGACAACTGGTGGTACTGGAGAGCAGCAAACCGAAAAGTTTGCTCTGGAGGTTATTTAACGATTTTTACCTCCGTTTTATACTTCCATACCTGGGAGGATTGATATCAGGAAACCTGAAAGCATATCAATATCTGGCCCGCTCTTCCAAAAACTACTACACCATTGGTGAGATGGGAACGATCCTGGAGGTGGCCGGGTTCAAAATGATCCGAAGCAGATCACTCTTCCTGGGTTCGGTGATGTTGCTGGTACTGGAGAAGAGATAATAGGGAACTCCCATATAGTTTTTTATAATGCCTGTGTATTGTAATCATAAAAAACTATATGTACGTTTGGAGAAAGAGAACCATAGGATGACCATTGATGAAATAAACAGGGCGTGCAGGAATACATTTATAGAGCTGCTTGGCATCGAATTCACAGCCGCCACAGAGAGCACCCTTGAGGCCAGGATGATAATCACCCCCAGGTTATACCAGCCCATGGAGGTGGTGCATGGAGGAGCCCTGATCTCCCTTGCTGAGAGTGTGGGAAGTGCAGCTTCTTATCTGCTGGCAGATCCGGACTATTTCATTGTACTGGGCAGCGTGGTCAACAGTCAGCATTTAGCCCCTGCCAGGAAAGGAACCCTTTTTGCAAAGGCTACCCTGGTTGTAAAAGCTGATTTTAAACATATCTGGGATGTAGCAATTAAGGATGATGAAGGCAAACTTATTTCCATCAGCCGTGTTACCAATAGTATTAAACCAAGAAAGCCGGAAGCAGCAAGCTGAGCAACCATTATGAACAAAGGTCTTATAGCTATCCATAACGCCTCTATTGCCAAAAACCTCCCATTTGTAACCTTTCGTCTGCCACAACAGGAGCATTCCACCACCTATATTCAGACCACTCCGGGAAATGTAGAGTGGAAAACGATCAGGGATATTTCCGGGGAGACCGGCTTTATCATGGCACCCTTCGATACCAGGAACGGTCACCGCTATATCCTGGTGAAGCCCGATCTGGTGATAGATGGTGAGGAGATCTCTATGGAGACCATCCGGACAGTGAAGAACCTTGAATCGAGGAGAGAGCCTCAATGGAACGGTGGAACTCCGGTGGTGACAGAAAAAGAGGAGTATATGGAACAGGTGGATGCCATCAAGTCGTCCATTGCCACCGGTGCCTTTCAAAAGGCGGTGCTTTCCCGCATCAGGGTGGTGAAAGGAAACCATATGGAGATAGTCCCCAAACTGTATCAGTCCATATGCAGAAGGCACCCCAACGCCTTCACCTATCTCTTTAAAAGCGATGAACACTTCTGGCTTGGTGCCTCTCCTGAACCTCTGCTCAGACTCCGGGAAAGGAAGGTATCCACTGTGTCGCTGGCTGGAACCAGACCCTATGCAGAGAAGCACCTTAATATTAACAGGTGGACCGCCAAGGAGGTGCTGGAACAGGAGTATGTCACCCGCTATATCCATGATGTCTTAAGGGCATTCGATGTGAAGGACTACAGGATCAGCTCCCCATACGTTAAGAAAGCAGGGAACCTGCTGCACCTGCGTACCGATTTCACTTTCGATTTTGAAAGGCTCAATGGCAGACTATGGGAGTTTGTGGATGCCATGCATCCCACACCGGCTGTGGCGGGTCAGCCCAAAGAGGATTCTATCCGTTTTATCAGACAGCTGGAGCCGCACGACAGGGACTACTATACGGGATTCCTGGGACCGGTATTGCATCACGGAGAGACCGACCTGTTTGTGAACCTGCGCTGTATGAAAGTAACACCGGAATATATCTCTCTCTATGTGGGTGGTGGGATTACTCTTGAATCGGATCCGGAAGAAGAGTGGAACGAAACTGATTTGAAGGCACAGTCGCTGTTGAAGATCATGGGAACTTATATCAAAAACCTTAAGTGATACCGATGCACCATCTTCAACATATTGCCGATCTGGGTCCCCTCTTTGAAAGGGTTGGAGCCAGGCATGTTATCATTGCTCCCGGAAGCCGGAATGCGCCACTTATACAGCTTTTTACGTCAGATAAGAGATTTATCTGTCATAGTATTGTCGATGAGAGATCGGCCGGGTATGTGGCACTGGGAATGGCCCGGCAGCTTAACAAACCAGTGGTGGTGGTCACCACTTCGGGTACTGCAGTTATGAATCTCTCCCCGGCTGTGGCTGAAGCTTTTCAACAGCAGATTCCACTGGTGGTGCTTACAGCCGACCGTCCCAGGGAGATCCTCTCCCAGTTTAACAACCAGGTGACCGATCAGCGCGCACCCTATTTCAACTTCTCAAAGGGCTTTTTTGAATTTCCTGCCGAGGTAAGAGAGGAGGGTGAACTGAAGAGAGGTATCCAGGCGGTGGAGAAGCTTTTCCGGGAGGCTGTTCGCTATCCGGCAGGCCCTGTGCATCTGAACCTGCCACTTACAGAACCTCTTTATGATCCGCTTCCTGCCTCCGTGCTTTCGAAGAGTGAAGCTAATATGGAATCCGAATACCCCTCTTCCGGGACCTTTACAAGACCAGCTATTGATCTGGCTGGCAGGAAGGTGATGATTCTGGCTGGCATGGGAAAGAGAGATACAGCGCTGCAAAAGGCACTTGAACAGCTGTTATTGTGCAGTCAGGCTGTGGTGGTGGCAGAGAATATCTCCAACCTGACATCTGACCATTTTATATCCACACCCGAACTTGTTCTGTCAGGCGCTTCAAATGATGAGCGGGCCACACTTGCTCCCGACCTGGTGATCGCTTTCGGACAACAGGTGGTCTCCAAGAGGATGAAGCTTTTTGTGCAATCGCTGGAGAGGGTGGAGATAATAGAACTTCCGGAAGAACCCGCAATCGCAGGCCTGCTTGCAAAGCTGGCGGGGTCGGGCAAGGTTGATAACCAGTACCTGCCATTATGGAAGGAGATAGAGGAGAGGGAGTGCGATCGTGCTACAACCTATCTTCGGCAGGCTCCATTTGGGAACCTGACTGCAGTTGGAAAGATCCTGGATGCGGTTCCTTCTCATACGGTACTCCATCTGGGTAATAGTGCCACCATACGAAATTCACAACTGGTGCCTGTGCGGTCCGATCTGGAATACTACTCCAACAGGGGTACATCGGGAATCGACGGTTCACTCTCTGCAGCGGTGGGAGCGGCCATGGTCTCGAACCATCAACATCTGCTGCTGGTGGGTGACCTCAGTTTTGTATATGACTCCAATGCCCTCTGGAACAAAGATTTTCCGGAGAACCTGAAGATTGTTGTGCTGAATGATGGAGGAGGAGGTATTTTCCGTCTGCTGGAGGGTCCCTGCCATATGGGATTTTTTGAGGAGTTCAACATCACCCATCATCCGGTATCGCTGGAGCTGCTTTCCGGGGCATTTGGCAGAAGGTATGGACGTGCTGCAGGCTTCCATGAACTGGGCCGTCTTATAGTGTCCCTTTTCGCTCCCGGCACCGGGTTGTCGGTGGTTGAAGTGGATACCACCGCCAGTGAAAATAGTCGTATCTTTAAGGAGTTATTCATATAAACCAACTAATTCAGATGGAGAAGAGAGCATGGAAGAGCCTTGGGGAGTTTGAGGAGATCCGGTTTGAGTTTTTCGAAGGGATCGCAAAGATCACCATTAACCGGCCCCGTTATTACAATGCTTTTACCCCTGATACCATGCGGGAGATCAGTGAGGCCCTGGTTGTCTGCAGGGAGAAACCCGAGATCAGGGTGGTGATCCTGACCGGCGAAGGAGAGAAGGCTTTCTGTAGTGGAGGAGATCAGAATGTAAAGAGTTTTGCGGGTTATGTGGGAAAAGATGGTGTGCCCAGGCTCAATGTGCTGGATGTGCAGCGTCAGATCAGGAGCCTGCCCAAGCCGGTGATTGCCATGGTGAACGGTTATGCTATTGGGGGTGGACATGTACTGCATGTGGTGTGTGACCTCTCCATCGCCTCTGAGAATGCCCGGTTCGGTCAGACCGGTCCTAAAGTGGGCAGTTTTGATGCAGGTTTCGGCTCCTCTTTCCTGGCCAGGCATGTGGGACAGAAGAAGGCCAGGGAGATCTGGTTCCTCTGTGAACAATACACAGCAGCCGAGGCGCTGGAGATGGGACTGGTCAACAAGGTGGTTCCACTGGAAAACCTCGAGGATACCACCGTGGAGTGGTGCAATAAGATCATGAGACACAGTCCCATCGCCCTCCGTATGATTAAGGCGGGACTCAATGCAGAGCTGGACGGACAGGCCGGGATCCAGGAGCTGGCAGGGAATGCCACCATGCTCTACTATATGACAGAAGAGGCGCAGGAGGGTAAGAATGCCTTCCTGGAGAAGCGGGATCCGGACTGGGACCAGTTTCCCAAATTACCCTGACCCTTAACTCAAAGATTTTCATTAATTTTGTCCCCGGATGAATACTATCCAAATATGGCTCAGGGCATTTCGATTGCGAACCCTTCCGCTGGCAGTCTCTGCCACAACACTGGGTAGTCTTGTGGCGCATGCCGAAAACCGTTTCCGGTGGGGAGTATTTATATTTGGGACTCTGACCACGGTGTTTCTGCAAATCCTCTCCAACCTGGCCAACGACTATGGCGATGCCCGTAAAGGGACTGATAATAAGCATCGGCTTGGCCCCTTGAGGGTTACACAGTCGGGACTTGTATCGCACAGAGAGATTCAGTGGATGATAGCCCTCTTTGTGCTGTTGAGCCTGGTGTCGGGATCATTGCTGATCTGGTTCGGACTGAGGGGAGATCATATGATGCTCTATGCACTCTTTTTCCTGCTTGGGTTCTCCGCTATCTTTGCAGCTATCAAATATACCATCGGTAAACGACCTTACGGTTATGTGGGATTTGGTGATATCATGGTTTTTATCTATTTCGGGATTCTGGGTGTGGCCGGCACCTATTTCCTTCATACCCACTCGTTGCACCCTACCATTCTTTTACCGGCCTCTTCGGTGGGGCTTTTCAGTGCAGGGGTGCTGAATCTGAACAACCTGAGGGATCATGAAAACGATGCTATGAATGGTAAAAATACACTGGTGGTGCGCATGGGGGTTCCATGGGCCAAAATCTATCATGTGATTCTTTTGTTTACAGCCCTGGTGCTGGCTGTGATCTATACCATTCTCCATTTCGAGTCATACTACCAGCTGATTTTCCTGCTGCCGGTGCCGCTGTTGATCTCAGATATCAACAGGGTAATCACCAATACGGTTCCGTTGGAACTGAACAGGGAGTTGAAGCGTCTGGCTGTGGCCACCCTTCTCTTTTCAATCTCATTTGGAATAGGACTGGTGCTCTAAATGATCCGGGCATCTTATATCGATTATCCCCTGGTTTTTATCAGGCCTGCAGGAACCTCCAGGGGTGTCCTGGAAGAGAAACCCTGCTGGTTTATCAAACTTACTTCCGAAGCTGGAATTACTGGTATTGGTGAGGTCTCTTTTATTCCCGGACTCAGCGTTGAGGATCAGGAGGAGATGGAAATTCAACTGGACCATATCTGCAAATTGATCAGTAGAGGAGAGATGGATCCGCTTCAGGCGCTCCCCTCCATACCGGGAGTGCAGTTTGCCCTGGAGACCGCAATGCGTGATATGGAGAGGGGAGGGGAAAGGATTTTATTCCCGTCGCCCTTTACAGAAGGAGAAGCCGGGATA
>DAOWNM010000105.1 GCA_030642565.1 Bacteroidota bacterium
CAGACCATGGTCCTGAAAAAGACCTACCGCGGCTTTGTAAGGGGAGGCGCCAACCTCGAAGGAGAAGCGAAAACCAGGATCAAAGAGATAGATAAAAAGCTCTCCATGCTGACCATGCAGTTCGGCGACAACCTGCTGAAAGAGACCAACAATTATCAACTGATTATCGATAGTGAAGCCGATCTGGCAGGATTGCCCGAATCGGTTCGCTCCGCAGCCGCAGATGCGGCTAAAGCAACGGATCAGGATGGCAAATGGGTATTTACCCTCCAGAAACCAAGCTGGATTCCCTTCCTCCAGTATGCTGAAAACAGGGAACTGAGGGAAAATATCTACAGGGCTATGTTTACGCGTAGCAATAACGGGAACGAATATGACAACAACCAGCTCATTACAGAGATTCTGAAACTTCGGATCGAACGTGCCAACCTTCTGGGCTATGAAACCCATGCAGCTTTTGTTTTGGAAGAACGAATGGCCAAAAAAGTAGAGAATGTTTATGACCTGTTGATGCAGATCTGGGAACCTGCTCTGGACAAAGCCAGAGAAGAAGCAACCATGATGCAGGAGATGATCGACCGGGAAGGCGGAGATTTTCATCTGGCTTCGTGGGACTGGTGGTACTATGCCGAGAAGATCCGACAAGAGAAATATGAACTGGATGAAGAGGTGGTCAGAAGCTACTTCAGTCTGGAGACTGTCAAAGATGGACTTTTCAATGTAGTTAACAACCTTTATGGGCTCACTTTTGAGCCAAGAAACGATCTTCCCGTTTACCATGAGGAGGTGATGGCTTATGAAGTGAAAGAGCGGGATGGATCGCACCTGGGTGTTCTCTACATGGACTTCCACCCGAGAGCAGGGAAAAGAGGCGGTGCCTGGAGCACAAGTATTCGTAGGGCACATGTCAAAGAGGGCAAGCAGGTCACTCCGGTAAACCTGATTGTAATGAACTTTACCAGGCCTACAGGCGACAAGCCAGCACTGCTTAGCTTTGATGAAACACTCACTTTCTTTCATGAATTCGGACATGCGCTCCACTCCATGCTCACCAAATGCAAATACCTGACCGTTTCAGGTACCTCTGTCGCTACAGATTTTGTAGAACTGCCTTCACAGATCATGGAGAACTGGGCGGCCCATCCCGATGTGCTGAAAACTTACGCGAAACACTATCTCACCGGTGAAGTGATCCCGGATCAACTGATAGATAAGTTACAGGCTGCCAGTAAGTTTAATCAGGGATTTATAACCGTTGAGTATTTAGCCGCATCGATTCTTGACATGGATTATCACACCCTGAAAGAGATTTCAGAATTGAATCCTAATACTTTTGAAGAGGCATCCATGAAACGGATTGGACTGATAGATGAGATCATTCCACGATATAAATCCAACTATTTTCAGCATATTTTTGCCGGAGGCTATTCTGCCGGATACTACAGCTATATGTGGTCTGAGGTGCTCGACAAGGATGCATTTAATGCTTTCGTGGAGACCAGCTTGTTCGACCAGGCCACGGCCACTTCGTTTCGTGAGAACATACTGGAAAAGGGAGGTTCTCTGGAGGAGATGGAAATGTATGTTAATTTCCGGGGCGCTGAGCCCACCATAGAACCACTGCTGAATGGCAGGGGCCTCAATTAGATCTCAGTTCGGAATAAACAGGATCAAACGGTACCTATACTCCCCTTCCTTTCATAATGGTAATCACTGTGTAGAACAGAATCTTTACATCAACAAAGAGGGACATATTTTCAATATAGAGAATATCAAACCTGAGCCTCTTAATCATCTCTTCCACACTTTCTGCATAGCCATACTTCACCTGGCCCCATGAGGTAATTCCTGGTTTCACCTTGTGCAGGTGAATATAATGGGGTGCTATTTTTGTAATTTTATCGATAAAATATTCTCTTTCGGGCCGCGGTCCCACCAGTGCCATATCGCCTCTCAATACATTGATGAAATTGGGAATTTCGTCAAACCTGTGTTTCCGCATCATTTGTCCAAAACGAGTCACTCTTGGATCGTGCTTTGAGGAGAGCTCCGGCCCATTCTCTTCTGCGTTATGATACATGGAGCGAAACTTGAAGATCTTAAACTCCCGGCCAAACCTGCCTATCCTGCCCTGTTTATACAATACGGGACCTGACGAAGAGAGCTTCACTCCTATGATCATGAACAAGCTCACAGGTATCAGAAGAATCAATGCCAGTACCGAGATCACAATATCCATCAACTGTTTCACATTTTGTTGCCAGGCAGGCATCACATCCTGATTCACCTCAAGCAAAGGAGTACTAAAAATGGTGGTACTTTTCACTTTCCCTGTCAGGATATCGGTCATACTTGGAATGGCACTAATCTTGATATCAAGCAATGAGAGCCTGTTAACAATATCCCCAATTTTATCGTGTTCCAGGGGATCCAGGGCAATGATTACCTCTTCCACCTCCCGATCCATTAAAATAGACTCCATATTTTCATGCCCTCCCAGGTGAGTAAGATGATCCTGCAACTGGTAATGCTCCTTCTTTTGCACATTGATAAAACCGAGAATATCGTATCCATTGGACCTCTTTTGATTTATTATATCCAGATACACATCCACAGCATTCTCATTGCTTCCAATCATTACAGTTTTAAAACCGATTTCCCGCTTATGAACCTTCGCAACCATCCTGCTGGTAAGAATCATCCTTGGAATCAATGTTAGAGTGAAATGCAACAGGAAAAGTGTGGTAAAAAGGCTGTAGTAATTGGTATAATCCAAAATTGTATCATCCAATATCAACAGAAAGAAAACGATAACAACACCCAGCAGTGAACTGAGCAGGGTGCGGATGAGATCATCCAGCCGGGAACGGCGAAACACATTGTTATAAAAACCCGTGAAGTAGTATAACAAAATCCATGCAACAGGAAGACTGATGATTCCTGTCCAGAATCTGGGACCCAGGGTAATGGGGACCTCCGTTCCAAATACCTGGGGCTCTATCTGAATCTTTCGATAAAGAAAAAAGAGAACCCAGGCCGACATTGCAGCAAGGAAGTCAAATAAAATATACAGAATTCTCTGTTTTCTTTGGTTCTTCATTCAGATGGTCGACCTCTGATTCTATAACTGTAACTCATGACTGATAATTGCATCAAGTGTCAAAAAAAACTCCATATATGTTTAAGAATATCCATTATATTTGTCCATCCAGATGGAACAGGCAGATAGTTTTAGACATAAAGGGTTAAGAAAGAAGCTAATAGACTCTATTAGATCCAAAGGGATCATAAATGAAGATGTACTGGAAGCTATGGGGCGGGTTCCCCGGCATCTCTTTATGGATAGCAGTTTTGTCAACTTTTCTTACACTGATAAAGCCTTTCCCATCGCGGCGGGCCAAACCATCTCCCAACCCTATACAGTTGCATTTCAAACCGAGCTGCTGGAGGTGAAAAAACACCTGAAGGTCCTGGAGGTTGGAACCGGTTCCGGATATCAGACAGCTGTTCTGCTGGAACTTGGTGCACGGGTTTACACCATAGAGAGGCAGCGACAGCTCTTCCTTGATGCCCAGAAAACATTGGGACCATTGAACTATAAATCCATCTTTTTTTACGGCGATGGCTATGAAGGATTACCCGCTTACCAGCCTTTCGATAGAATCCTGATCACTGCTGCAGCCCCGGAAATCCCACAGCTCCTTCTTAACCAGCTGGCCGTGGGGGGTATACTTGTAGTTCCTGAAGGAGACAGGTTTGGTCAGAAAATGATCCGTATAGTGAGAGAAACTGAAGATCACTTTCAGCGTAGCGAACATGGCTATTTCTCTTTTGTCCCCCTGTTAAGGGGTAAAAACCAGTAATATGCTAACCATAGAGTCATTTGTATTCAACGCTTTCCAGGTCAACACCTACCTGGTCAGGAACGAGAAGGGAGATTGCCTGGTTATCGATCCTGCTTTCTATTCTCCAGACGAGATCAACACCTTTGACCACTACATCACCTCAAACGGATTAAATATTATTGGACAGCTGAACACCCATTGCCATGTGGATCATGTTCTTGGTGTTCAACATATGCAGACCACCTATAAATGTCCACTGCGTGCACACCCGGATGAGTCCGAGTTGCTGAACAACGCTCCCCTGACGGGAGATATCTTCGGACTTCAGGTTGAACCACTTTCAGGAATTGATAAACCGATCGGTGATGATGCATCCATAGAAATCGGTGATGACTCCCTCAGGGCCATCCTGGTTCCGGGTCACTCACCTGGCAGCCTCTCCTTCTACTCCAAGGAAGGGGGATTTGTGATCACGGGAGATACCCTTTTCCAGGGGAGCATCGGTCGCACCGATCTACCTGGAGGCGACTACGATACTCTGATCAGTTCCATACGGAACAGGTTATTGACCCTTCCCCCGGAAACAACTGTTTATCCAGGCCACGGGGATCCCACAACCATTGGGGATGAAGCTTCAAATAACCCGTTCCTTGCATTGGCTTAACAACATGATTTCCTTCAACATTTTTCAACAAAGGTTTCTTTATATTTGCGCTTCAGTAACCAAGTCTTACTGGTAATAACTTATTCTTATTTTATGAAATCTGATCAGTTTAGTCAGCGTCACCTGGGCCCCCGGCAGCCTGAGATTGAAAAAATGTTGAACACCATTGGATTTGGAACGATGGACGAACTGGTCGCTAAACCCATCCCGGCCTCCATATTAAAAGACCACTCTATGAACCTGCCCGAAGCTGTTGATGAACAGACCTACCTGGAAAGGATAAAGGAGATGGCCTGCAAGAACAAGATGTTCAAAACCTATATGGGAATTGGATATTACAATACCATACTCCCCCCGGTTATCCAGCGTAATATCCTGGAAAATCCCAACTGGTATACCTCATACACACCATACCAGGCTGAAATTTCCCAGGGCAGGCTTGAAGCGCTGCTGAACTTCCAGACCATGATCATGGAACTGACCGGAATGGAGATGGCCAACGCATCACTGCTGGATGAAGCCACTGCGGCATCCGAAGCCATGATCATGTTTTTCAATGCACGCTCCAGGGCTGCTGTCAAGGAGGGCAGAAACAGGTTTTTCGTGGATGAGAATGTTTTTCCCCAAACAAAGGCTGTTATAATAACCAGGGCCGAATCACTGGGTATTGAACTTGAATTCGGATCCTATCTGAATGCCGGGCTGGAAGGTTCTTTTTTTGGAGCCCTGGTCCAGTACCCCGCTGCCGATGGGGAGATCAGGGACTATGCCGGGTTTACACAATCGGCTCACGAAAAAGAGATTGCTGTTGCGGTAGCGGCAGATATCATGAGCCTGGTACTGCTTACACCCCCGGGTGAATGGGATGCCGATGTGGTGGTGGGTTCCACACAACGTTTCGGGATCCCCATGTTCTACGGCGGACCTCACGCAGCCTATTTTGCAACCAAGGAGAGTTTCAAAAGAGATATGCCGGGCCGTATCATCGGAATCTCCATCGATGTGAATGAGAAACCGGCCCTCCGCATGGCACTCCAGACCCGGGAACAACATATCAAGCGGGAACGTGCAACTTCTAATATCTGTACCGCTCAGGCACTCCTGGCCAGTATGGCCGGAATGTATGTGGTTTACCATGGCCCGGAAGGATTAAAACGGATTGCCTCCAATATCCATACAGGTGCAGCCTACCTGGCTTCACAACTGAAAGTGCTGGGTTATACCCTGGCCCACCAGGATTTTTTTGATACTCTCAGGGTGGTGCTCCCAGGTGAGCTGACTGCCGATGAGATCCGGAAACTTGCCGAAAAGAAGGAGATCAACTTCTACTACCCCGATGACGCTACTGTTCAATTCTCCACCGACGAAACCACAAATGAGGAGCGGCTTAACGAGATCCTTGAGATCTTTTCCATGGCCATAAAAAAAGGGATCCATATCCGGGAAAACCTGGAACCTGTCATCACCTTCAAACAGGTTTTCGCCAGGAAATCACTAATCCTTCCACAGGAAACCTTCCACAGGTATCATTCCGAAACAGAGATGATGCGATATATCAGGATGCTGGAGCGAAAGGATATCTCTCTAACCCAATCCATGATATCCCTGGGATCGTGTACCATGAAGCTTAATGCCGCTTCCCAACTGATGCCGGTAAGCTGGCCCGAATTTGCATCACTGCATCCCTTTGTCCCCATTGACCAGTCCGAAGGATTTCATCAGCTGATCAATGAACTGGAACATGCACTGAAAGAGATCACCGGTTTTGAAACCATCTCGTTCCAGCCCAACTCAGGGGCTGCCGGCGAATATACCGGACTGAGGGTGATCCAGGCATACCATAAAGACCGGGGAGATACACGGCGAAATGTAGTCCTGATCCCGGCATCGGCACATGGAACCAATCCGGCCAGTGCGGTAATGGCTGGTTTGGAGGTAAAAGTGGTCAGGTGCGATGAACATGGCAACATCGATACGGCACACTTAAAAGAGCTGGCTGAAGGCCATAAGGAGACACTCTCATCCATTATGATCACCTACCCTTCCACCCACGGAGTATTCGAAGATAACATCCGGGAAATTATCGAAATTGTACACAATTTCGGTGGTCAGGTCTATATGGACGGAGCCAATATGAATGCCCAGGTGGGATTGACCAATCCTGCTATTATAGGTGCCGATGTTTGCCACCTGAACCTTCACAAAACCTTTGCTATTCCACATGGCGGAGGTGGTCCCGGAGTTGGGCCCATTGGTGTGGTCAACCACCTGGTGGAATACCTGCCCACTCATCCACTGGTAGAGACTGGTGGTATGAAAGGCATCGGCAGCGTGGCAGCCTCACCCTACGGAAGTGCTGGAATCCTTGCCATCTCTCACGCATATATCAGGATGCTCGGTGCAGAGGGGCTCACGGAATCAACGCGCATAGCCATCCTCAACGCCAACTATGTTGCAACCGCTCTGAAAGATTACTATGACATTCTATACACCGGCACAGAAGGATTTGTGGCTCATGAGATGATCCTGGATTGCAGGAAATTTAAGACCATGGCCGATATCACTGAGGCCGATATAGCAAAACGGCTGATGGACTATGGTTTCCACGCTCCTACCCTTTCCTTCCCGGTGCATGGCACTCTGATGATGGAACCAACAGAGAGTGAATCCAAAGCTGAACTGGACCGTTTTATCCAGGCCATGATCGATATCCATAAGGACATTATGGAGATCGCCAACGGGAAACTGAAAGTAGAAGAGAGCGTGCTTAGGAACTCACCCCACACAGCTGAAATGCTACTCACCAAACACTGGGAGCAAAGCTACTCCAGGGAGAGGGCTGCCTTCCCGCTCCCCTGGGTCAAGGAGAACAAGTTCTGGCCCTCGGTAAGCCGTATCAATGATGGCTATGGCGACCGCAACCTGGTCTGCTCCTGCACACCCATTGAAGCATACCGGGACTGAACTCGATACTGACCCTGAGTGCTAAGCCTCCACTGGCTCTTCGGTATTCTTCGGCGAAAGGAAGAGGAAGTTGTCACAGACAATTTCAGTACTATAGTGTTTGTTCCCCTCCTTGTCATCCCAGGAGTTGGTGGAGATCTTCCCCTCCACATAGAGGGCATCCCCTTTTTTCACATGCTGCTTCACAATATCTGCAGCTTTGTTCCACACCACGATCCGGTGCCACTCGGTTCTGCGAACCTCTTCACCCTCCTTATCGCGCCACACCTCGTTGGTGGCCAGCGGAAAATTGGCTACAAAAACCTCCCCTTCCCGTTCCGATACCCTGGGCACTTCGCCCACATTTCCCACGAGTGTTACTCTGTTTACTCCGTATTTCATAATAGTTTGATTTGGTTACATGGATTAATGTGATGAGGGGTGGGGATATCGGTCTGTTGTTTCTTTTGACCTCAATAGTTTTTCGTAATTCAACATACTTTATTTCCTCAAGACCTGAAATCTCCAGCTGAATTTCCGGGGTATGAGCTAGGCACAAAGTTTTCATGGCATCACGACGTACTATCATATTTCAAATATGTTGCCGACGAATCAGAACTTGTAGACTATCGATCCTATGGAAAAACATACGAGGGCCGGGAACTCGGTGTAGGATTCATTTCTTCCCCGGAAAATCTTCAACAACTCGAACAATATCGAAGAAACAACCTTATTAATATTGGATTGCCCGAGAATAAGTATATGCCTCATGTATTTGCAGATTTCCACAAAATGCCATTTGGAAACACGTTTTTCTTCCCTCCTGCAGCAAAGCCCTGGCATGAAGCTATCACCCCCTGGCAGCGGGAATTCCATCAGCGAATAGGAGATGAAACCAGTAATCTATTCGATAAGCATTTCAGGCTCTATTTCACCAAAGAGTTTTATGATGTCCTTTATCCAGGGTATGGAGACTCCTGGCCATTGTTTAACGGTTCTATGGGTCTGACCGTTGAACAGAGTCGAAATGTCTCTGCCGGCATTACATCATGAGGTACCTGGGAAGACCTTTCTGCGTGGAATGGAATGTTAGCACAGGGCCGGTTAGTTCTGAGCAACAGATAAAGATTTTTAACCA